>CAZFOI010000256.1:0-3397 GCA_964520605.1 uncultured Bacteroidales bacterium | reverse complement strand
CCTATGTAGCCTGTGGCCGTTTTGATGGCTTTTTTGAATATGGACTAAACGCCTGGGACGTGGCAGCCGGCATATTGCTGGTCAGGGAAGCAGGAGGGGTGGCAGAGGATTTTAAGGGATCCGGGAACCCCGTTTTCGGGAAAGAAATTGTTGCTGCCAACAAGGCTGTTTATTCGGCCTTTGCTCCGGTGATAAAAGAACATCTTAATAGTTAAAGAAATCGACAGAATGAACTGATAATTAAATCACATAAGTCATGGAAATATTTTCAGATACTTTTTTGGAATTTGCCGCCATCATGGGCATTGCCTTATTGGCGGGTTTGGTCGCAATACCCAGCATCATGAAAAAGATCACCCTGTTACTGATCATCACCCTTTTTATCGGGGGATGTAACCCTGCAGATGTACCTGCGAAAAACGATGTTATTGGCCAGGAAGTAATTGCCGGAATCATTGAAAGCCTGAAAGACCTGCATCCGGAAAAAGACCACCAAAGAATCACCAGGGGGGTAAAAGGAGCCGCTGCCTTGTGGAGAAGCAGCGATGGGACCCCGGATGAATTCAGAGATTTCTGCATCAGGCATTTCATTTCCGATCCCAAAGAACTGGATGAAGTCTTTGACAAACTGGCACATTATTTTGAGCATTTGTATGGTTATATGAACCGGATTTCTTTGGAGCTAAATCGCTACATTCATGAAGACAGGGGGCCAGTACATGCCATTGATCAGCTTTTTGGTTCCTACAGTGCATCCGCCCACATTCAGAATGATTTCTACAATAACAAAACAGCCTTTATAGTGGCTTTGAATTTCCCCTCTTACTCACTTCAGGAAAAGAATTCCCTGGGTGCGGAATGGTCTGCCAGGGAATGGGGAATGGCCCGCCTTGGAGATTATTTCACAGAAAGAATTCCGCCTGCCCTGGTTCAGGAATTGAATCAGGTATACAGCAAGGGGCGTCTTTACATCAGTGAGTACAATATTTTTGCCGGCCGGCTTCAGGACCCTCTGGGGAGGCAGCTCTTCCCGGAAAACATGAAACTGCTGGCACACTGGAATATTCGGGATGAGATAAGATCGAATTATGGGCAGGCCGATGGATACGAAAAGCAGGACATGCTATATCAGGTTATGTTGCGCATCATTAATCAGGACATCCCTCAGGAAGTGATCAACAGCGACAAGCTGATCTGGGATCCATATTCCAATACCTTGTACGATCAGGGCACCCCGGTAAGCGGCCAGGCAGAAGGAGGTACAAGATATGCCCACCTTTTGGATAATTTCCTGGCCATCCGCAATACCGACCCGTATTACCAGGGCAACAGCAATTATATCATAAGACGCTTCGAAAACAGCATGGAAATCCCCCAGGAGGAGGTCGAAGCCCTGTTTCGTGAATATGCCGCATCTCCCCTTTTGCGTGATGTTGGCAGGCTGATAAGCAGCAGGCTGGGCAGGGAACTTCGTCCCTTTGATCTTTGGTATGATGGATTCAAGAGCCGCAGCAGCCATTCAGAAGAATACCTTGATGCCATTACCAAAAGGAAGTACCCTGATGCCGAAAGCTTTCAAAGGGCGCTTCCGGGCTTCCTGTATCAATTGGGATTCAGCAGGAAAGACGCAGACTTTATTGCCTCCCGGATCGAAGTCGATGCAGCCAGGGGATCCGGACATGCCTGGCGCGCCTCCATGAGGAGCAAACCCAGCCACCTGCGTACAAGAATCGGCACCAATGGCATGGATTATAAAGGCTATAATATTGCCATTCACGAGTATGGGCATAATGTGGAGCAAACCATCAGCATTCAGATGACAGACAATTTTTTTATTTCCGGAATTCCCAATACGGCATTTACTGAAGCCCTGGCCTTCATGTTTCAAAGGAGAGACCTTGCATTATTGGGTGTGGGTGGAAATGGCAGTGAAAATGATGCACTGGAAGTCTTGGACATTTTCTGGGATAATTATGAAATGATGGGGGTTTCACTGGTTGATATGGGCGTATGGAAATGGCTGTACGAAAACCCTGAGGCCAATGTTCAGGAGCTTCAGCAGGCAGTACTCCGCATTGCCAAAGATGTCTGGAATGAGTTTTTTGCTGATGTTTTTGGTGAGCGGGACATCCCTCTGCTTGCCATTTATTCCCATATGATACAGTCTCCGCTGTATCTGTCGAATTACCCATACGGCAGACTGATTATGTTTCAGCTTGAAGATTATATAAGGGATAAGGATTTCGCTTCGGAGGTAATTCGGATGTTTTCTCTTGGACAATTGACTCCGGGTCACTGGATGCAGAAGGCAACCGGCAGCCAGATCAGCAACACACCCATATTCGATGCAGTAGCCCGTGCCCTGCAAAGCAATCTATAGCGTACACTCCCAAATGCCTGCCACCCCCCGGGCCTGAGGCCGGTAAATTACCCGCGAAAAGCCTGCCTGGAGCAGAAAACTTTGCACTTCAGACGGAGGGTAAAAATTGATGGCCGAATGGGCCAGATAATGATAGGCTCCTTTATGTCCGGACAGCCAGGCGCCAAGCCTGGCTGTAAAGAGTTTCATATACAAATGGAAGCATTTCCTGATCAGTTTGTTACCGGGCTGGCTGGTTTCCACTGCAATGAACCTTCCCCCCGGTTTTAACACCCTTATGATCTCGCCCAGGAAGCGATCCCTGTCCGGATGGTGATAGGTCAGATTCCTGAAGGCAAAGGCAATTCCCACCACATCAAAAGATGCATCGGGGAAAGGCATGGCTGCAGCATCGCCCTGAATAAAAACTATGCTGTTTAATTGTTTCCTGCCGGCTTTTTTACTGGCAATAGAAAGCATTGGCCGGCTGTAGTCAAGTCCTTTGATCTCAGTTTCAGGCCCTGCTCTTTTGCCAAGCATCAGGGCAAGGTCTCCCGTACCGGTGCATAAATCCAGTATCTGCTTTGGCTCACCACCAAGGATTATTCTGGCAGCCCTGGATCGCCAATACTGATCCATCCTGAATGTAAGCAGACGATTCAGCAGGTCATATGACGGGGGTACCGCCTGAAACATTTTTTGTAAGGGCCTGGCAGATTCGGGAACTACTGATGCAGACATAGGCAGTAAATTGATGGGCTAAAGTACCAGAAAATGCAATGCCATCCAAAATGCACTCATGTTATATAAACAGCCGTCATATATAATGTTCTATATATAAAATATTTTTTTCTATATATTGCATATTTTTCCCGCTTTCATTAAATACTGATTCAATTATTTTCATACATTTGGATGTTTCAGCGCCCATTACAACCCTAACCAATCATTATCATGCAACACAAATCATTCAGGCCACTATACTCCCTGGCACTGGGAGTAGTGGTAATTGTATCGGCACTCATGCTTACCGGCTGC
>CAZFOI010000255.1:0-3410 GCA_964520605.1 uncultured Bacteroidales bacterium | reverse complement strand
TTTTTGTACAAAAGGTCAGAAGGCTGCTGAACCCGTCCGTGCCGATCGAACATGGCTGCATTTGTCATACCGTTTTTTACCAATTGCACGGCAAGCAGGCGATTGTCTACATAGTCCAGTTCAGGACCGCTCATTCTGATCATGTCAATCTCTACACGATCGTCGGATATGGATTCGGTAAGAGATTTGATAAAACTGTTTGGGTACTGATAATTGTAATAACAGGCAAAAATCAGGTTCACACCCAGGATGCCCAGGGTTTTTTGTTGGAGGATGCTGTCGTTTTCCAAAAGGCGGACGTGCATAACCACATCATTGTGTCTGCCCCCCGGTTTGAGCTGAAACCTGACCCCGATCCAGCCATGGGCCTCATTGTCTTTGCGATAGTTCAGTGTAGCAACGGTATTGGCAAAAGCAAAAAAACGGGTGTCCCCTCCACGCTGACTCCCCAGCAAATCTACCAGACTCTGGTATTCCTTGTTTAGCATTTGCATGAGTCTTTGCTCAGAAACATATCTCTGTCCCGAGTGCTGTCCGTACAATGAATCGCTAAAGGCCATATCGTATGCCGAAATGGTACGGGCCACCGTACCCGATGCTCCCCCTGAAGTAAAAAAACACCTGGCCACTTCCTGTCCCCCTCCGATTTCCGCAAAAGAGCCGTAAATGGTGTTGTCAAGATTGATAAACAGGGCTTTTCTCGGTGTATCCAGTACTTCCCTTTCTATGCCGGTCTGATTCATGAGGATGGGTTTGAAGGTTTACTCAAAAATAAGAACAATCATTCATATGAAGAAATTATCAGGGTCATTGTAAATATTTGGATAAATTTGCCGGATAATGCCCGTTAGTTTACCCTGACGTACGACATACCAAAAATAGCGCATATGATAATACTTGTAACAGGCAGCAATGGCCAGCTTGGATCGGAAATCAGAGAACTTGCACCGGCATATTCTGATTATCTGTTCCATTTTACCGATCAGGATACCCTGGATGTTTCAGATGCAGACAAGGTCCTGAAATACATAAAGAAAAACCATATTCAGGCAGTAATTAACTGCGCTGCATTTACATCGGTAGACCTTGCCGAGGACAACAAGCCCGCAGCCATGCAGGCAAATTCCATTGGCGCTAAGAATCTGGCTGAAGCCAGCGCCAAGGCCGGAGCCTTGCTGATTCATCTGTCTACGGATTATGTTTTTGAAGGGAAAATGCACAGGCCGTATACCGAAAACGACACAGCCCTTCCGAAGACCATTTATGGAAAAACCAAGCTGGAGGGCGAGATAGAGGTAATCTTCAATGCCAAACAGGCACTAATCATACGTACATCCTGGTTGTATTCTTCCCATGGGCATAACTTTGTAAAAACCATATTAAAAAAAGCCGCAGAAGAAAAAGAAATCCGGGTGGTTTATGATCAGATAAGTTCTCCGACCTACGCAGGGGATCTGGCAACGGCAATTCTGGATATTATTCCCAGGGTCCCCAAGCGCCTTCGCGCCGAAGTGTATAATTACAGCAACGAAGGAGTCGCCAGCTGGTATGATCTGGCTAAGGCCATAGTGGAGATAAAGGGGCTTGATTGCCGTGTTGTCCCGATTTTATCCAAAGAAATTCAGACTCCTGCAATAAGGCCCCATTATACCCTCTTACACAAAGGCCGTATAAAGAATGACTTTGGATTAAGCATTCCCTATTGGAGAGACAGTCTGGAAAAGTGTCTGGAAAAGCTTTAGTCTTTAGACTTTACAGCCTCATAGACCATCATCACAATCAACATCATGCCCATTAGGTATACGGCATCTTCTATGGGGATGGAGAATAGCCGAATGCCAAGGTTCCGGGTATTGTCATAACTTACTACTGGAAGGGCGGTAAGGACTCCGTTTATAATGAAAAACGGCAAAAGGGTTATCAGGTAGGTAAGGTAGAAATGACTGAGCCAGCTTTTATGGGAGCGGATGATTGGTTGCAACAAACTTAAAAAAGCGGTAAGCGCCATAACCACCAGGGTGTATACTTTGTCGGTATTTAAGAACGCTATTACAAGAAAAAGCAGACCCAGGCCCATGGCTAAGCGACGGGATGTTTCGGGAAAAACTTTTCCTGGAAGAAAATACCGGACAACCTCATAGGTGAAGACCACGCAGAAGGGGATTATTATAAAAAACAACCATTCTTCCAATGGCAGCCCCCAAAGGTATAGGCCTAAAACGTGCTGGTGGCTGAACCACCATACCTTATTCTGCGTAAACACCGCATCCCAGGGAATAAATACAGCCATCATTACAAAAATTCCCGCGAACAGGGCGGGCCATTTCTGGTAAAATCGGATGCGGCTTTCGAAACTCCGCAGCAAAGGCACCAGAAGACTGGCAGCCAACAGCAGAGCGTATGTATATTCTGTTTTCATCTTATCAGATTAAACAACCAAAGTTTTGTTTTGTTCTGCTTATGTTCCTGAATATGGCGGGACTGATCAGAAATGACTCGAGGATAGATAAAATCGTATATTCGCAGATATAAAAACCACCATAACCATGGGAATACTCATCGCAACGGTACTCATCCTTTCCTGGGCCGGCCATTTGATGTATATGTTTCAGGGCGTTGATTTCTCGGCCGGCAATCCGTTTATGTACCTTCACATCCTGGTTCAAAGCTACCTTTACACCGGCTTGTTTATTACCGGTCATGACGCCATGCACGGGAATATTTCCAGACACGCCTGGGTCAATACCCTGTTTGGCTATTTGGCGGTATTTTTGTTTGCGGGCATGTGGTATCCCCGCCTTAGAAAAAACCATGGCCTCCATCATCGCTATGTTGCATCTGAGAAGGACCCGGACTTTTGCACCTTCAGTCAGAATTTCTGGATTTGGTGGGGCGTATTTATGTGGAGATACCTGACACTCATCCAACTCCTTATCATGGCAGCTGTTTTCAATGTATTGCTGTGGCTGTTGCCAGGTGTAAACGAACTTCAGGTATTGGTCTATTGGGCCTTGCCGGCTATTCTGGGTACCATTCAATTGTTTTGGGTAGGTGTGTACTGGCCGCACAGACTGCCTCACTTGCCGCAAATGGGCCCACACAGAGCCCGAACACAGCATAAAAACCACATCTGGGCCTTGCTCAGCTGCTATTTTTTTGGTTACCATTCAGAACACCACAACGACCAGCGCATTCCCTGGTGGCAACTATACAAAACCAAATCCTGAGCCGGGATCGTCCCCGCATTTTCATCTGCAATCAGTTCATGGCTGTCTGCTCACCCGGCCTCCTTTTACGCTGTCTACGGTGATTTTTACATTCCGCGGATTCTGAACGATCCACTTAAGGGTAACGGAGCCCATTCCGGGTATGTTTTCAATGCTCAGCTTTGCCGGATTGTTTTTTTGTTC
>CAZFOI010000254.1:0-3411 GCA_964520605.1 uncultured Bacteroidales bacterium | reverse complement strand
ACGTTCTTGATATACGGGAAGGACGGCATCCGGTGATCGAACAGCAGATGCCACCCGGTGAGGTTTATGTTTCCAATGATGTATATCTGGACAACGATTCCCAGCAGATCATAATGATCACCGGACCGAATATGTCGGGGAAATCCGCTTTGCTAAGGCAAACTGCGTTGATTGTCCTGATGGCCCAGATGGGATCTTTTGTACCCGCTGCTTCTGCCCGGATAGGCCTTACGGATAAGATTTTCACCAGGGTCGGGGCCTCAGACAATATTTCATCAGGAGAGTCAACCTTTATGGTTGAAATGAATGAAACGGCCAGCATTCTTAACAATATCTCCAACAGAAGTCTCATCCTGCTTGATGAAATAGGTCGTGGAACCAGTACCTATGATGGCATCAGCATTGCCTGGGCCATAGCCGAGTTTCTCCATGAACATCCGTCATTCAGGGCAAAAACCCTTTTCGCTACCCATTATCATGAACTAAATGAAATGGCAGTCAGTTTCCCAAGAATCAAAAACTTTAACGTTTCCGTTAAGGAATTAAAAAACCAGGTTATCTTTCTCAGGAAATTGGTTGCCGGCGGGAGTGCCCATTCGTTTGGAATTCATGTGGCCAGAATGGCCGGTATGCCTTTGGCAGTAATTGACCGTGCCAGAGAGATACTCTCCAGACTGGAGAAATCTCATAGCAATGCCGAACTTACAGCCATGGAAGGTCTTAGCCAGAGAAAAGAAAAGGATGCGTATCAACTCAGTTTCTTTCAACTGGACGATCCCCTTTTGGCGCAGATCCGGGATGAGATATACGGACTGGATATTGACAATCTCACGCCGGTAGAGGCGCTGATGAAATTAAATGAGATAAAGAGATTGCTAAGAAAATAACAGGCCTGTTACCGGCGATAACCCAGTCTTTGAAGCACTTCATCGCTGAGATCGTAGCGAACATCGGTGAAAATCATGGTAAGCCCGCCCGATTTGTCGAATATTACGGCATAATTTCCCCTTGTGGCAATGTCCTTGACGGCTTCAAATATGCGGTCCTGCAAAGGCCTGATGAGTTCCTGTCGTTTGGCAAACAGCTCTCCGTCACGGCCAAAACGCTTCATCTGTAATTCTTTGGCTGTGCGTTCACGCGTCATGATGTCTTCTTCTCTCTGGCGTCTGATTTCATCGGGTAGCAGGGGCGCTTCGGCCTGATATGCCCTGAACAACTGTTCGATTTCCTCAAACATTCTCTCCAGTTCTGTCTGCCATTTGATAGACAACTGCTCAACTTCCATTTCAGCAGCTTTATATTCCGGGATGTTATCCAGAATATACTCTGAGTCGATGTAGGCAAATCTTTGGGAGAAGCCTGCCAGGGTGGCAAACAACAGTGCAAGGGTTAATATGGCTGTCTTTTTCATGGTCTCATACGTTTTTGAATGTACTAATCAATAGACTGTCCTATAGAGAAATGGAAACGACCTTTGTTTTCACCCGGACGTCCGGGTATTTCATCGAAACCGTAACCGTAATCTATCCCGAGCAGTCCGAACATTGGCAGAAATACCCTGAGCCCTATACCTGCAGATCGTTTTACATCGAAAGGGTTGAATCCTTTGAAATCTCTCCAGGCGTTCCCAGCCTCCACAAATGCAAGGGCGTATATGGTGGCCATGGGATTAAGAGAGATTGGATAACGCAGCTCTGCTGTGTACTTAGCATATACGTTGCCTCCGATATACTCATTGTTGGCTCCAATGGGGGTAAGTGCATTGGTGCCGTATCCCCTCATGGAAATCACTTCCCTGCCATCTATTTCCCAACCGGACAAACCATCTCCTCCAAGATAAAAACGCTCAAAGGGTGGGAATCCTATTTCTTTATTGTAAAAACCCAGGAAGCCCAGACGGGTACGGGTAGACAATACCAGGTTGCCTGCCAGTGCCGTATACCAGGAGGTCTTAAATTTCCATTTGTGGTATTCCAGCCATTTGAATTTTTCCTGAATGGTCATCCCGCTATAGTCCTTCTCCGCGAACAATGAGTAGGGTGGCGTGAGTTGGAGCGATACCGATACATCAGAACCACTTCTTGGATAAAGCATGGCGTCCAGGGAGTTTCTTCCGAAAACAACATTGTAATTCAGGTTGTTTGATTTGCCATTGTCGAAAATAAATGGCAGCGGACTGTTCAGGATATCGTAATGCTGGTAATTGATGAATTGCTGAAGGTAAAACCAGTCGTCCGGGAATGACAAACGTTTGGCGAATCCAAGAGCTGAGCCAATTATGGAGTAATAACCATAATTTGGGTTGTCTTTGGCCACATTCTGACGGTGGGTGGTCTGATATAAAGAGAAACTAAGGGTATTTGGCTTTCTTCCCCCCAACCAGGGCTCGGAAAACGAGAGACTGTATGAGATATACCCCCTTCCATAGGATTGTGCGCGAAGCGACAGTCTTTGTCCGTCACCGGTTGGTAGGGGCCTCCAGGCGTCTTTGCGGAACAGGTTGCGTGTACTGAAGTTGTTAAAGGTTAGCCCGACAGTACCAATGATTCGGTTGGCACCCCATCCTCCTGAAAGCTCAATCTGGTCAGAGGAAGTTTCTTCTACCACATACTCAATATCTACCGTGCCGTCAACAGGGTTGGGTCTGGGTATTACGTTGATCTTTTCCTGATCGAAATAGCCAAGCTGGATGATTTCCCTCTGGCTGCGGATAATGTCGCTGCGTCTGAATAGCTGGCCAGGCCTGGTACGTATCTCCCGCATGATTACGTGATCATTGGTGCGGGTATTTCCCCTGATGGTAACCAGGTTGATCCGGGCCTGCTTGCCTTCGAATATGCGGATTTCCAGGTCAATGGAATCGTTTTCAATTCGCTTTTCGACCGGAGTCAAATTAAAGAACAAATAGCCATCATCAAGGTATAAGGAACTTACATCTATTCCTTCAATGTTCATGAACAGGTTCCGCTCCAGCAGTTTCTGATTGTACAGATCCCCGGGTTTAAAACCAAGCACCTCATTAAGAAATTCGGCAGGATAGACAGTATTGCCCACCCAGGTAATGCTTCGAAAATAATAGGTGGGGCCTTCGTCCAGATGCAGTTCAATGGCAATTCTGTTTTCGTCGGTGAAATAAACAGAATCTCTGAGAATCAACGCATCTCTTTTGCCTAGTTCATTGTAGCGTTCAATAATCTTTCTTTTGTCTTCTTCGAAACTGTCCTGTATCAGTTTGGAAGTTGAAAACAGAAACCTCAGGGATTTTTCCCTGGTGTTTTTCATGAGTCGCTTGATCTGGCGATCTGAAAGGACTTCATTGCCAAAGATTTTTACCTCATCAATTTTTGTGCGGGAACACCTGTCTATAGTAAACTCCAGCCTCATGCTGTTGATCCGGGTAGTGTCCGGTAT
>CAZFOI010000253.1:0-3422 GCA_964520605.1 uncultured Bacteroidales bacterium | reverse complement strand
GGCACTATTCGACCTGTATTACAGGCCATTGACGGTCTTTGCCATGTATTATGTAAAGGATCTTGATACTGCAAGGGATATTGTGCAGGATTTCTTTGTAAAGCTTTGGGAATCCGGATATGATGCACAAATTCACAGCTCCATTAAGGGATACCTGTATCAAAGCGTTAAGAACTGTTGTTATAATTACCTTAATACCAAATACAAAAGGATGGAAGCAGGAGGGGATTTCCCTCTTGTCGCGGTTGAAAATGATGTAATTGATCAGATGACCGAGGTGGAAATCAGGGAAAAGCTCTACAGGGCCATCCAATCCCTGCCTGAAAAGTGCAGGGAGATTTTTTTCCTAAGCCGGTTTCGCCAGCTTCGACATTCAGAAATTGCCAGGGAGTTATCGATCTCGGAAAAGACTGTTGAGAACCAGATTGGCATCGCCCTGAGAAAGCTGTCCGGATTGAAGAACCTGATTGGTTTCCTGCTGATGTATTTATTTGTTTAAAAAAATCATTTTTTTTAGGGGATATCCTTGTTTTTTTTGTCCTACTGCAAAATGGTGGTTTATGACAAAGACCAGGCGGGAGGACAATACCTTTTATGAGCAGGCGGCCAGGGTACTAGCCGGAATGGCCGATCAGGATCAGTCAAGAGAGTTTCATTTAATCCTGCTTCAGGACCAGATCCTGATGCAGCGGTTTATTGAGCTAAAGGCATTATGGGAAAAGGCCGAAAGTCTAAAGGACTTCCATGCCATAAATCCTGATACTGATTGGGAACAGCTATTAAATAAATTGCATTCCGAAAGAGGAGCAGGGCCTAAGCCTCATGTATATCGCAGGTTCGGACATGGAATAAAAAGTTTTCTGCCATATGCCGCCGCAGTTTTGCTCCTGGTTTCCCTTGGCCTTGTGCTCTTGCATTCCCGTAAGCAGACCCAGTGGCTGGCCTCTCAAATTACTACAATTGAAGCCCCGATGGGATCACGTACCGAGGTGATGCTCCCTGACGGATCACGGGTTTGGCTGAATGCCGGCAGTATACTTAGTTACTCAGGACATTTCAACCACAATCACCGTAAGGTAAGATTATCAGGAGAAGGATTTTTTGATGTAGAGAAGTCCACGGTTCCGTTTCTGGTCATTGCCCAGGATATTCAGTTCAAGGTGCTTGGAACCAGCTTTAACATCAAAGCCTATGAAGACGAACAGGTCATTGAGGCTACCCTGGTAAGCGGATCATTGCTGGTAGAACGGACTGTGGCATCGGGCCAGAGAATTGCGCCTATTGTATTGGAGCCCAAGCAGAAAGCCACGTTTTATAAAAAGACCGGATCAATTGATGTGGGGCCAGAGGTTCAGGAAGTTGCTCCTTCACAGGGGAAACCAGCGCCCTCTATTGCTGCAGGCATAGCCCGTGTTGAAATAAGAAGAAAGCAGGATGTTGCAGCCGAGGTCGGGTGGAAAGATGGCGTGCTTGTGGTAGAGAGTGAGCCCTTGATTGATCTGATTCGCAAGTTGGAACGAAGGTATGATGTAGGCTTTGTATTCAGGGATGAAGAGCTTAAAGATTACCGCTATACCGGACGCATCAGGGAGTTGACCCTTGAGCAGGTAATGGAGGCCATGAAGCTTACTTCGCCCATTGATTATATGATCCGGGACAAAACGGTTTTCATTACGGAGAATCCGCTGACCAAGGCCAAATACAGAAGATTGACCCAACCTTGATAATAAAATGTTAACCTAACCAACACCAAAGCCTATGAGATGAAGCATTCCAAAAAAAATCGGGAAATGCGGCCACATTTCCCGATGCTTTTACCAGTTACTGTTTGAATGTCATCAGGGCAGCCAGGCTGCCCGGCAGTTAACCGATGTTTAACCAAAGCATAACAAAATTATGAAAAAAAAACCAGAGCGTGGGTATTCTTTGCCAACGTATTTAAAGCAAATTGCAGGGCTTATGAGAATATCTGTCTTCTTGGCAATCATTGGCGTAACGCAATTGTTTGCCGCAACCGCAACATCCCAGAACATCAGCCTAAGCGTAAAAAACACCACCATAAGGGAAGTGTTCAGGGAAATAGAGAACCAGAGCAACTACTCTTTCTTCTATAATGACAATTTTTCCGATCTGAACAAATCCGTATCCCTGTCAGAGAGCGCTTCATCCATTGAAGAGGTTATGAACCTCGTATTGGCGAGCACCAACCTGACATACAGGATCATGGAGGAAAGCCTGATCGTGATTGCTCCTGCAGAGCGCAGCAACCTTATTCTTGTTACGGGTACGGTTACCTCTGCGGACGATGGTATGGGCATACCCGGAGCCACTGTTCAGATAAAAGGCACAACCACAGGGGTGGCAACCGATTCCCAGGGACGCTACCGGATTGAGGTGCCTTCAGAGCAAACCGTTTTAATCTATTCTTTTATAGGTATGCAAACCCGGGAAATCACTGTTGGCACCCAGAGGGTTATCAACGTGGCACTGGAGGTTCAGTATATTCAACTGGGAGAAGTGGTGGTGTCAACCGGGTATATTACAGAAAAATCGCGAAATGTTGCAGGGTCAGTTGCCCATATTTCGAATCAGGAGTTGAATATGGCGGTTGTCGAGAATGTGCAGCGTGCCCTGGAAGGCAAGGCTGCCGGGGTGCAGATAACGGCAACCAGCGGGCTTCCCGGAGCAAGTTCCGTTATCAACATCAGGGGCATCAGTTCCATGAGCGCCGATACACGCCCACTGATTATCGTAGACGGGCAGCAGATCGAAAACACCAGTTATTCTACCTATACCCAGTCTCACAGTCTTTTGGCCGCGCTGAATCCGGATGACATTGAAACCATTGACATCCTGAAAGATGCCGCGACCGCATCCATATACGGGGCACAGGGCGCCAACGGCGTAATCATCATCACCACCAAGCGCGGAAGGGCCGGACAAAAAACCAGGGTTTCCTTTTCGTCAAAAATCGGGGTCGAGGACTTAATTAACAGGGTGCCCATATTGGATAGCCGGCAGTACATTGAGCTGTCTCTTGATGGCTTCTATAACCGTTACGGAAATACTGCCAGCCAATTTGTAAATTTCTTTAATCGCTTTCAGAATGAGGGCTGGATAACCGGTGCACCTGGAGATTATCCGAATGTGGTATACAATACCGAGCTGATTCCGAATGACGACTGGATTGGCTCTGTTTTTCGCAGGGGAGTGGCCCAGGAATACCAGCTGGCCATGTCGGGGGGTAATAACAACACCAAATTCTACATCAGCCTGAACAACAACAACACCCAGGCTTCTACCATTACCAACCATTTCAATAGCACCTCCATGAGAATAAACGTAGACCATACAGTTTCCCGTTTGTTCTCGATTTCTTCGTCTACCATGCTCAGCCATATGCGCATGCGCCAGCCTGAAAG
>CAZFOI010000252.1:0-3430 GCA_964520605.1 uncultured Bacteroidales bacterium | reverse complement strand
GGCCCCGGAGGCTACCAGGACACCCTGGATATCAGATTTGACCGTTACGGGGATATCAAACTCGAAGCCAGCCTGGAATACCGTTTTTCTGTTTACAGGTTCATTGAGGGGGCCCTTTTTGCTGATGCAGGAAATGTGTGGTTTATGAAAGACAATGATCAGTTTCCGGGTGGGGCTTTTCGATTGAATAACTTCTACAGGGATATTGCCCTTGGCGTGGGTGCCGGTATCCGGTTTGATTTTGATTTTTTTATCGTTCGTCTGGATGGAGCGTTTAAGCTGCACAATCCTGCATTGCCCCCTGGGAGCAGATGGGCCCAAAGGATACCGGGTCTTTCACACTGGAATTTCAACCTGGGTATTGGTTATCCATTCTAAACCATGGAAGTCAGTAAACAGTTATACCACCGCATTCTCCAACATTTTCCCTATACCCCCAACCAGAGTCAGGAATTATGCACCCGGGCCTTGTCTGAATTCACGGCAGACAGAGAGAGCGGCATCTTTGTTATGAAAGGATATGCAGGAACAGGAAAAACGAGCCTTATCAGCAGCCTGGTTAAAGCACTTGGGGAATACAGTCAGTCGTTTGTTCTTCTTGCTCCCACAGGGAGGGCGGCCAGGGTATTGTCTTTCTACGCAGACTCGCAGGCATTTACCATTCACAAAAAGATATACCATGTAAGGAGTACTGCCCAGGGACAATTAAAATTGTTTCTTCAGGCAAACCGGCACAAGAATTGTCTGTTCATTGTGGATGAGGCATCCATGATACCGGGAAGTGACCCGATGTTTCAGGGAAGAGCCAATGATGAAAGGAACCTGCTTGATGATCTGATTCAATTTGTGTTCAGCGGGAAAGGCTGTAAACTGATTTTGATTGGGGATACCGCCCAATTGCCCCCTGTGGGAACCCCCTTGAGCCCGGCCCTGGATGTGAACTTTCTGGAATCGGTTTTCGGATTGCCGGTCAGCACCTTCGAAATAAGGGAAGTGGTGCGCCAGGCCCGCGAAAGCGGCATACTATACAACGCCACCCTTTTGCGCAATATGCTGGATAAAGACTCGATGAACTTACCCAGATTCAAATTACAGGGGTTTGATGATTGTGGCCGTCTGAGCCATGAGGATGCACTGGACACATTCAACCAGGCTTTTGGATCTTCCCGGATGCAGGATGCCCTGGTGGTGTGCCGCTCCAACAAAAGAGCAAACCTTTATAACAGGCATATACGGCAAAGAATACTGATGCGGGAGGATGAAATTAACAGTGGAGACCTGCTCATGGTGGTTCGAAACAATTATTTCTGGGTTGATGCTTCGAGTCAGGCAGGATTCATAGCCAACGGAGACCTGCTGGAGATAAAAAGAATCGGAAAAATTGAAGAGAGATACGGGTTCCGGTTTGCTGACATCAGCGCTTCGATGATCGATTACCCCAATCAGCCAGACCTTGAAGTAAAGGTATTGCACGACACTCTATGGACAGAAACAGCATCTTTGGGCCCGTCTGACTACAAACGGCTCTATGAAGCCATAGCAAACGAAGTGTATCTTGATACCGGGAAGAAAGCGGGACTCAGTAGCATTCGCGAACACCCTTACTACAATGCGCTTCAGGTTAAGTTTGCCTATGCATTGACCTGTCATAAATCTCAGGGGGGGCAATGGGGCACGGTTTTTATTGATGCCGGAATGTCGTCTGCCGAGGTTCCTGAAAGAGGCGAGATCCGTTGGCTGTATACAGCCATGACCCGTGCAACCGAGAGACTTTTTCTGATGCATTTTCCTGATGCATACTTTTCAAATGGGGAAACAAAAGCCTAAAAAATCAAAAAAAAACACGGGTTTTTTTCAAATAATGTTATTTTTACCCCCCGTAAACTAACCAAAACCTATTAAAATCAGATGAAATCGAATGTATTTATGACTTGGCTCAAACCCATGATCGTATTGGCCGGCATGCTGCTCTGGGTGTCTGCCATACCAACGGGAGCCACGGCTCAGGAACCCCCCGTTGAGGAACAGGAAAAGAAAGTGTTCCCCTTCGAAGATGAAGTGTTGCTTGCATTTTTTGATGTAAATCAGGAAGTGAGCGCCCTCCAAAGAGAAACCCAGGAAAAAATCAATGAAACGGTTGCTGCTCATGGACTCACCATGGAGCGTTTCAACCAGATTGCACGCGCTTCACAGATTGGGGCACTGGGTGCAGGGGCATTTTCCAATGAAGAAATTGAACAGTTTAATCAGGTTGCTCCGAAGATTACCGCCATACAAAGAGAGATGCAGTCCATGACCCAGGGGCTGATTGCAGAAAAAGGAATATCCCCTCAGCAATATCAGGATATCATCAACGCATTAAGAACCGATGCTGACCTTCAGGCCCATCTGCGCGATCTCGCCAGGGAAAGGGCAATGGAGGCCGCGAGGGAAGAACGCCGCAGGCAGAGAGAGGCTGAGGCCAACGAAAACAATCAGACGCCTCCACAGTAGGGCTGAGAAATCTTTCAGATATTAAAACCGGGTCCATTCCCGGTTTTTTTATACCACCTCGGCCACAACAAAGGTGCTGCCTCCAATATATATCCAGTCGCCTCTTCCGGCTTTACGCAGGGCGTCAGCATAGGCTTTGGCCACGCTGTCATAAACCCGGCCATTCAGTCCAAATGATGCCGCCCTGGAGGCAAGCTCTCCGGCATCCAGCCCCCGGGGAACATCCGGACGACAGAAATAATAAGTAGCATCTGCAGGCAGCAGGGCCAGTATGGGGTCCGGGTCCTTGTCATTAACCATGCCCCAAACCATATGCAGGTGGTTGAAGGGCAATGCGGAAAGTTGCTCAGTGATGCGCCTTACACCATCGGCGTTATGGGCAGTGTCTGCGATTACGGGGGGGCGGCGGCGGAGCCGCTGCCACCGGCCTTTCAGGCCGGTGAGGGCAGCAACGCTGCCCAGCCCCCCCACAACAGCTTCCTGGCTTATTGCATAACCACATTTTTCCCTGAGCAGATAAATCGCCGACAACACCGTACCCAGGTTCTCTGCCTGATAATGTCCGGATAAGTCGCATACATATTCCTGAAAGCTTCCGTCCGGGGCATTAAATCCAGCCACCATCACTTCGCACCCGTCACGGGCTATTCTTTCATAACTTACCAATTGAAACAGATCCTCTGCATAATATAGTGGCGCATTCACCCTGTCAGCTACAGCCTGAAAAACATCTTTGGTCTGCTGCTGTCGCCGTCCAATCAAAACGGGCACACCCGGCTTAATAATGCCTGCCTTTTCCCCGGCAATGGCCTGTAAGGTACCTCCCAAAAGCGCCGTATGATCCAATCCGATATTCGTAATCACAGAAAGCTCAGGCATGACAATGTTTGTTGAGTCGAGACGACCGCCAAGGCCGGTTTCAATAACGGCCATGTCG
>CAZFOI010000251.1:1073-3452 GCA_964520605.1 uncultured Bacteroidales bacterium | reverse complement strand
CTTGGCATCGTTGATGATGACGGCTGCGTTGTCGTCAAAGCGGATATAGCTGCCATCGGGGCGGCGCACATGTTTCTTGGTACGTACCACAACGGCTTTTGAAACGGTACCCTTTTTGATGTTGCCTGAAGGAAGCGCATCCTTGACAGTTACGATAATTTTGTCGCCAATTCCTGCGTACCTGCGGCGGGTACCTCCAAGAACGCGGATGCAAAGTACTTCCTTTGCGCCACTGTTATCTGCGACCGATAGTCTTGATTCCTGCTGTATCATAATTACTTCGCTCTTTCAAGTATTTCGACTAATCTCCAACATTTGTTCTTGCTAAGCGGACGCGTTTCCATTATACGCACCAGGTCCCCCGGATTGCATTCATTCTTTTCGTCATGCGCCATAAACTTCGATGACCGTTTGATGAACTTTCCGTACTTGGTGTGCTTCACACGACGCTGCACTTCAACCACAATGGATTTCTCCATTTTGTTACTAACGACGATACCTGTTCTTTCTTTTCTATGGCTTCTGGTTTCCATTGGTACAATTACTTTTGAATTTTTTCAATTTCCCTTTTGTGAAGCTCTGTGATGATGCGGGCAACCGTTTTGCGGTATGCCTTAATCTTCATGGGGTTCTCAAGCGGAGAAACGGCGTGGTTAAGCTTAAGCTTACGCAGATGCTTTTTCTCTTCTTCCAAACGCTCCAGGAGCTCACTGGTCGACATTTCACGAATTACGTTCTGCTTCATTTTGGCGTGAATTTTATTTTGTCAGCAAACCCGGGAATAATCCCGGTAAAAGGGGTAAATCCAAACAGGTAACGGCTGCGTCGATTCTAAAAATCCCCTGCAAAAAGGCTGCAAAGATACAAATTATTTTCCTTAAATTAAAATCATTATTCGCCCTCAAAGTCCCTTCTTACAATAAACTTGGTAAGGATGGGAAGCTTTTGTGCACCCAGGCGCATGGCTTCTTTGGCAACATCCAGTGTAACACCTTCAGCTTCAAAAAGAATGCGACCGGGAGTAATCCTGGCAACAAAATACTCAGGAGCTCCTTTACCTTTACCCATACGAACCTCTGCAGGTTTTTTGGTAACCGGTTTATCTGGGAATACCCTGATCCAGAGCTGACCCTCGCGCTTCATATAACGGGTAATCGACTGACGGGCGGCTTCGATCTGACGACCGGTAAGCCAGCAACTCTCCAGCGATTTAATCCCGAAAGAACCAAAGGCGAGTTCGGCGCCACGCTTGGTATTGCCTTTCATACGACCTTTTTGTTGCTTTCTGTATTTGGTTTTCTTTGGCTGTAACATCTTTGATAATCTTTTCCTGGTTCTACAAATGAACTAAGCGCTTACTTCTTGCGTCTTCCCTTAAAACGGCCACCCGGGGTGCCAGGTGCGGCAGTACGTCCTTTTGCCGGTTCCTCACCAAAGGGAGAGAGGTCTTTCTTTCCGAATACTTCACCCTTGCAAATCCAAACCTTCACACCGATTCTTCCATAGGTGGTATGCGCTTCGGCGATGGCATAATCGATATCGGCCCTTAAGGTGTGCAATGGAATACGTCCCTCTTTGTAGGTTTCCGTGCGAGCCATCTCAGCACCACCAACACGACCACTTACCGTTACCTTGATGCCTTCGGCACCCAGGCGCATGGTTGAGGTGATGGCGGTTTTTACGGCACGACGAAATGAAATACGGCCTTCGATCTGCTTGGCTACCGTCTGAGCAACCAGAAAAGCATCCAGTTCAGGGCGCTTGATCTCACTGATATTAATCTGAACTTCCTTGCCGGTGAGTTTTTTCAACTCTTCCTTAAGCTTGTCTACCTCCTGACCACCTTTCCCGATAATGATACCGGGACGGGCAGTATTGATGGTTATGGTAACCAGCTTAAGTGTTCTTTCAATAATAATCTTGGAAATGCCGGCCTTGCTGAGACGAGCATTAAGATACTGTCGAATCTTAAAATCTTCGACCAGCTTCGTATCGTATTTGTTTCCGCCATACCAGTTGGAGTCCCATCCTTTGATGACACCCAGTCTCAGGCCGATTGGATTAGTCTTTTGTCCCATTGATACTCTTAATTAATCGTTAGTAACTTTGCTGTCAACAAAAATGGTCACATGGTTTGAGCGCTTGCGAATGCGATAACCACGTCCCTGTGGTGCCGGACGAAGACGCTTAAGCGATCTTCCGCCATCTACCGTTATGGATTTAATGTAAAGATTGCTGTCCTCTATCCTTACACCTTCATTTTTGCTCTGCCAGTTGGCAATTGCTGACAGCAGGAGTTTCTCCAGCCTCTGGGCGGACTCTTTTTTGGTATATCTGAGTATACCTAGGGCTTTATCTACTTGCTTGCCACGAATCAGG
>CAZFOI010000251.1:0-1063 GCA_964520605.1 uncultured Bacteroidales bacterium | reverse complement strand
AGGTCTGCGACGAGTCGCATTTTCCTGGGAGAGGTCGGGCAATTTCTCAAACTTGCGAAATACTGTGTTTTCCTCTCTTCCTTGAGTCTCTCAGCCCTAACATGTTTTCTTAATCCCATCTCTTGTAAAGATTATTATTTTTTGGCTTTATCTTTTTTACCAGCATGACCACGGAAAATCCTGGTCGGGGCAAATTCACCAAGCTTATGGCCTACCATGTTCTCGGTGATGTAAACAGGGATAAACTTGTTGCCATTATGCACGGCAATGGTTTGTCCGACAAACTCAGGGGAAATCATCGATGCCCGTGACCATGTTTTGACCACTGACTTCTTGCTGCTGGCTGCCATGGCCAGAACTTTCTTCTCGAGTTTGTAATGTATATAGGGTCCTTTTTTTAATGAACGGCTCATATTGCTGTTTTTTCCGGTTTATGAACGTTTATTTCTTCCTTCTTTCAAGGATCAGACGGTTGGAATCCTTCTTACGGTTCCTTGTCTTATAGCCTTTTGCCGGCAATCCTTTACGGCTTCTTGGATGACCACCTGAAGCACGTCCTTCTCCACCACCCATCGGGTGATCGACAGGGTTCATGGCAACACCACGGGTACGGGGCCTTCTGCCAAGCCAGCGATTGCGACCGGCTTTTCCGGAAACCTCATGCATATGATCGGGGTTGGATACACTACCAATGGTGGCTCTGCAGGTAACCAGGACCAGTCGAATCTCTCCAGAAGGAAGTTTGAGCGCAGCATATTTCCCTTCGCGGGAAGAAAGCTGGGCATAGGAACCGGCACTGCGGGCCATTTTGGCACCCTGTCCGGGTCTGAGTTCAATGTTGTGAATAATGCTACCAAGCGGAACAGCTGACAAAAACATCGTATTGCCAACATCCGGAGTGGCCTTCTCGCCTGACATAATGGTCTGGCCCGGCTTAAGACCGTTGGGAGCAATTATATAGCGTTTTTCACCGTCAGCATAATGGATCAGGACGATACGTGCAGAGCGGTTGGGATCGTATTCTATTGAATGCACAACGCCCGGAACGCCATCCTTATCACGC
>CAZFOI010000250.1:0-3463 GCA_964520605.1 uncultured Bacteroidales bacterium | reverse complement strand
TTCCGACCCCTTGCACCCCATGCAAGTGCGCTAGCCAACTGCGCCACACCCCGATTTTGAATGGCAAAAGTAATACTTTCCATTCAAGTAACAAAAGCTAAAATCAAAAAAAACAGCAGAGAGGGTAAATTCTATTTTTCAGGCTTCCATATGACGTCAGGAACGCCTTTGTCCAGGGCAATTTTCCGGGCAAGCACAAAGAAGTAATCAGACAGGCGGTTAAAATACCGTATGATGGTCTCATCCACGGTATCTTCCTCTGCCAATCTGATGATCAGGCGTTCAGCCCTTCTGCACACAACCCTGCATACATGGGCACCGGATACTGCCGGATGCCCGGCCGGAAGGATAAAATTGCCCAATGGAGGGAGGGCCTCATTCATGGAATCAATTTCCCTTTCCAGCAACAGAATGTCCTCTTCAGAAAGTTGCGGGAGCTTAAAATCCTCGGCTCCCTGATCACGCGCAAGCAGGGATTCGGCCACGAACACCCTGTCCTGAATGCGGGCCAGTATATGCCTGTAATGGGGATCTATATCCTGATCATGCAATACGCCAACAAAGGCATTCAGTTCATCTGCCGTACCATACGCCTCGATCTTAATATGGTGCTTGGGAACCCTCCTGCCTCCGATGAGCGATGTTTGCCCTTTATCTCCGGTTTTTGTATAGATCTTCCACTCTTTCATACCAATTCCTGTCAGTGACTTTCTGCAGCTACATGGGGTTGCACCCTGGCAATTTTTTCGTTTGGACGATCAGACTCAATTTCACCATCAAGCAAACGCACAATGCGGTGTGCGTGCAGGGCAATGTCTTCTTCGTGGGTTACAAGAATGATGGTGTTACCGGCAGCATGAATATCCTGCAGCAGGCCCATAATCTCGATGGAAGTTTTGGAATCAAGGTTGCCTGTAGGTTCATCAGCCAGGATGATAGACGGATTGTTTACCAGGGCTCTGGCAACAGCCACGCGCTGACGCTGCCCCCCGGAAAGCTCGTTTGGTCTGTGATGCGTGCGATCCGACAAACCTACCTGAGCCAACACCTCGGAGGCCCTTTCCGTTCTGACCGGCCTGCTCTTGCCTGCATAGATCATAGGCAAGGCAACATTGTCAAGAGCGGTGCTGCGGGGAAGCAGGTTAAAGGTCTGAAAAACAAAACCGATTTCCTGGTTTCTGATTTCAGCAAGCTCATTGTCCTGAAGCTTGCTTACGTCTTTGCCGTTCAGAAAATAACTGCCACTGGTGGGCGTATCAAGACACCCAAGAATGTTCATCAGGGTCGATTTTCCGGAGCCCGAGGGGCCCATCAAGGCGACATATTCGTTTCTTCGGATGGTGAGGTCTACGTCACGAAGGGCCCTGACTATTTCCATTCCTACCTTGTAATTCTTGCAAAGTTTATCAATTCGGATCAGTTCTTCTTGCATAATTGGCATGTTTTGATGCTTGCAGACAAAGGTACATATTAATTAAAACCCGATTCGTATAATTTGTTTGCTCAGATCGGGGTTTCTGAATAGCAATCCCATTTTACCCAGGTCTACAGCCAGGGTAATGTCTTCCTTTCTGCAAAGATCGTTCCAGGCTTTACGCATACCGGCAGACCACCGGATATCGTCTATTACTAAAACAGCATTTGCAGAGAGATGTTCTTCAATCAATGAAAAATAAGCCAGGAGGTTATCGTATTGATGATCCCCATCCAGATACACCAGATCAATCGGAGCCAGGTCTGGCAGCAAATCAGGAAGTACGTTTGCGAAGGTTCCATTCATCAGCCTGATGTTGGATAAGCCCTGATTTGAAAAAAATTCTGCAGCCATCTCGGATACGCCAGGGCAGCCTTCTATGGTGATTACCCTTGCATGTGGCTTCCCTTTGGACAGACAGGCCGCAGAAATACCAAATGAGGTGCCAAGTTCCAGTATGGTGGCCGGTTCTAAATACCGGGAAATGCGAAAAAGCAGGCGCGTCAGGGAAGGTCGCTGCAGGGCCCTTTTGGCCAGACGGGATACAGACTCTGGTCTTTGCCCCTGTGTGTTTTTTCTGACACCCGCAAAACTTCTGCTTCCGGCACCAAAATCGCTGAATAATATCTGCCTTTTATCCTTCAGCAATGACCTTCGATGGTTCTCGATAATTTGCAGATCCTGTTCGGCAACATCCTTGTAAAGGCAGTGTTCGGAAAAGCTATAAAGAAAAGGAGAATGGATTCCGTATGGTTTTCTCAGAAAATATTGTCCCAACAGATGGAAAAATCCGGGTTGCATTGCTTGTTATTAATGGGTGCGGGCAACAAATGTAATCAGATTTATTAAAGATTCTTTATAACTTTATGGCCATATTTCAGGATGTCCCCTATCCTTTGTTTATGCGAAAAATAAGGTGTTTTATCTGCTTGCTTATTTTCCTTGGTCCTGTGTCCATGACCTGGGCTCAAACACCTTCTGATACCATCCGGATCGGAGACCGCAGAATTATCGAAGCCGAAAGACTGTTTAATGATGGAATCGGTCTGTTTAAACAGGAGCGGATTGTTGAATCCGTTGCAAAATTTGATGAAAGCATAAGGCTGAATCCCAGATTTGCCAGGGCTTATTATAACAGGGGCGTAGCAAAGAAGGAGCTTGGCAACACCATAGAGGCCATAGCAGATTTTGAAAGAACAATTGGCCTGAATCCTTCCAATTATATGGCATTCATTGCCAGGGGGAAGGTATATCTTGAACAGGATATGCTTGAGCCTGCCATTGATGACTTAACCAAGGCTGTTTCCCTAAGCGACAATCAGGCTGTGGCATTTTACCTCAGGGGGATTGCCTATTTCCGGCTTGAGAAATTCGACAAGGCCATTGACGACTTTAGCAAATCCATCAGCATCAGACCAGACCATGCCCTTGCATACAATGACAGGGGAAGTGCCCGCTGGAAAGCAGGTGATTCACATGGCGCCATTACAGACTACCAGCAGGCTGTATTTTTGGATCCAACCATGCATTTTACTTTTAACAATATGGGCGTTGTAAGGATGGAAGCAGGCTTCCTTCAGGATGCCACCGAATTTTTTACAACGGCGATAAGACTGAATCCCGCTTACAAACAGGCACTGAACAACAGGGGTATAGCCAGGCTTAAACTAGGGTATACCGCAGATGCCATTGCCGATTTTAACCGGGCCATTGAACTTGATCCGCAGTATGCAGAAGCCTTTGTAAACCGTGGGAACGCATATTACCGGAAAAACCTTTTTGAAGTGGCTGTGTCAGATTACAATAAGGCCCTGGAGCTTGACCCTGAATTTGCATCAGCCTATCTGAACCGGGGCATTGCCCGCGAAATGCTTAGAGACAAAGCAGGTGCACGCAAAGACTGGTTAATGGCTTTTGAACTGGGATTGTCCGAAGCGGGCAGCTTCCTGGAAACAGAATAAACGATATGATCAGATTATCTGCCGGAAT
>CAZFOI010000249.1:0-3468 GCA_964520605.1 uncultured Bacteroidales bacterium | reverse complement strand
AGGGTGGCGGTAATCGGTGCAGGTCCCGTTGGCAACAGGATAATGAAAATTTGCCGGGAGCTGGGTGAAACCTCTGCCATGAATCCCGGCTTTTATGATATTCGCTTTGTTAAGCCTCTGGACCATGATTTGCTCGACAGGGTAATCAATCATTACCAAACCATCATCACCGTTGAGGACAATGCCCGATGCGGGGGTATGGGAAGTGCCGTTCTGGAATACCTATCGGAAAAAAATGCCGGTGTGAGGCTGATCCGGCTGGGCATACCTGACGTTTTCATTGAGCAGGGGAGTCCTTCGGAGCTATACGCTCTATGCGGATTCGATGAGCAGGGAATTCGCAGTGCCATTATGGAAGCCTGGAAATAAATTGCAGTGATTGTATGGGAGATTTTGCCACCAGTGATGTTTTGATTGCCTTTGGGCTGACGCTTTTTGCGGGCCTTGCCACCGGTGTGGGCAGTGCCATTGCTTTTTTTGCCAAAAAGACCAATACCAAGTTTTTGTCTGTTGCACTGGGCTTTTCGGCCGGGGTGATGATTTACATTTCTTTTGTAGAGATATTTGCCAAGGCCCGTGATATCCTTTCAGCGGATATGGGGCAAAAACCTGGCTACCTGCTGGCCATAACGGCCTTTTTCTTGGGAATGATTTTTATTGCCATTATCGACACATTGGTACCGGCATTCGAAAACCCCCATGAAGTGAAGCTGGTGGAATCTGTCCACGACAAGGCTGAGGTTATGCGCAAAAACAAGCTGTACCGCATGGGTGTGCTGTCTGCCGTGGCCATTGCCATACACAACTTCCCTGAGGGCCTGGCCGGTTTTCTTACGGCCCTGCACGATATCAAGCTGGGTTTGCCCATTGCCATTGCCATTGCCATTCACAACATTCCTGAGGGAATTGCGGTTTCTGTACCCATATACCATGCCACCGGCAGCAGGCGCAAGGCTTTCCGCTTTTCATTCCTTTCGGGCCTGGCAGAACCTTTGGGTGCCCTGGTGGGGTATCTGCTGCTGCTGCCCTTTATGAGCGATATGTTGTTTGGCTTTTTGTTTGCAGCGGTTGCCGGCATCATGGTTTTTATCTCCATTGACAACCTCCTGCCTGCCGCCAGGGAATACGGAGAGCCCCATCTTTCGCTCTACGGGCTGATGGGGGGCATGGCGGTGATGGCCATCAGTTTATTGGTTTTGCTATAGCCTTACTTTGCTGAGATAATCCAGGCGTGCTTCATTGAGCCAAACCAGGAGTTGTTTGGATACCTGGTTGAAATACCGCTTGCTTTTGTATCCGCCTATCCACTGTACGCCTTTTACGGCATTGGTAATGAAGACTTCCGAGGCATATTCCAAATCGGTTGGATGCAGGGGAACTTCTTCCACTTCCTGCTTATGCCGGGCAAGTATCCGCAGTATCTGCCGGCGCATAATGCCCATTACACAGCCCTGGTCGGGGCCCGGGGTCAGGATCTTACCATCCATCACCATAAAGAGATTGGAGCTGCAGGCTTCGGCCAGAAAACCATCCGCATTCAGCAGAAGGCAATCGTCAAGGCCTGATTTTCGGGCATGATTGGCTGCCAAAACATAAATAAGGGCATTTGCGGTTTTGAAGCCTGAAAGGGCATTTATGGGTTTGGGCACCTCTGAAAACACATCCACAAGCAGGCCTCGGGGATTGATATCATATCCCGGCCCTTCCAGGGAGTCAGATTCGATAAAAAAGCCGGGCGTATCCGTTTCTGCTTTGTATAACCCACCTCCGCCACGGTAAACCGTAAGTCTGACCCTGGCTGAGGCCTGGTGGTTATTCTTAATAAGCAGTTTGGCAATTTCCTCATGAAGGGCTGCTGAATCAGGCAGTCGGGCCAGATCCATGCCCAGCGCGAGCGCGCTTTCCTTAATTCTCTGGTAATGCGATTCCCACCACAGGGCCTTTGTCATTTCTGCCCTTATTGACTCGAAAAAACCATCGCCATACCTGAGCAGGCGATTGGAAAAACCGGGATTAAATGATCCCGATTCTGTCAGATTTCCGTTATGGTTCAGATACAGACTATGCATTTCAGGCAAATATAAACATTTCGATCATGGCCTGTATGTGGTGGTTGCGTATCTTTGCAGCCTATTTCCACTATACAGGCATGCATCAAACCAAAATTACAAACATCATCTGGGACTGGAACGGAACCCTGTTGAATGACATGCATATATGCATAAAAGGAATAAACCGTTTGCTTGCCCGGCGTTCATTGCCCGAACTTGACCAGGATACATACAGACGCATTTTTACATTTCCGGTAAGGGATTATTACCAGGCTGCCGGATTTGATTTCTCCAGGGAGCCTTTCGAGACTCCTGCCGAGGAGTTTATCCTGGAATATCGCTCCCTGCTTGAAGAGGCTTTGCTGTTCCCTGATGTAAAGCGGGTGTTGGAAACTTTTGACAAGCTGGCATGCAGGCAGTTTATCCTTTCAGCCATGGAGCAGACTGCCCTTAATGAAACAGTGGGTGAGCGTGGAATAGCCGGGTACTTTGAAGAATTATCCGGAATCAGCGACAATATGGCGCATTCCAAACTGGCAAGCGGTAAAAAACTGATGCAGGAAAAACAGCTCGATCCAATGGAAACCATCATGATTGGGGATACCCTGCACGATTATGAGGTGGCCACTGAGCTTGGCATAGGGATCATTCTGGTATCAAGAGGCCACCAGCATCATGAGAGGCTGCTTGGCAGTGGTTCCCTTGTGCTTAACAGCCTGGATGAGCTGCTTGTGGTATTACAGCCCTTTAGCGGTAATGGAGGCGCAACTCGGTAAAGGTATTGTCCTGAATGGCCTTCATTGCTGTCTGGAAGGCATCGTCCATATCTACACTTACCTGAATATAGGCACTGTAATCGAAGAGGTTTCTTGCTATTAAAGCCTTGATCTGATTCTTAAGAAATGGCTCTGAGGGGTCTTTTTCCGTACTGAATTTCTTTACCCCGTGGTCATCGGTAAAGCTGTAAAATACATCCATCAGTTGATCGTCTACCATGAAATTCTGCACAAAAGCATCGGCGTTGGGGTAGGTACTAAGCAGGTTTTGCCTGTTTCCTGAGGTATACTCAATGCCAAAGCGGTTCAGTACCCCTGTTCTGAGCAGACTCGAATAGAAGGCAGATACCCTGGTGGTATCTATGGGCACAAAAATATCAGGCATGATGCCCCCGCCGCCATAAACAATCCGCCTGTTGTTAAGGGTAAAGTATTTCAGAGAATCGGGAAAACTAAGGTTGCTGATATCGGTAAGTTCTCCGTTGCGCATACGCATGGTAAGGTCTTCGAAATATTTGTCGGTACCCTCGTCATAGGGCTTTTGAATGCTCCTGCCGGTGGGTGTATGGTATCGGGCCGTGGTAAGCCGTATGGCAGAACCATCAGGCAGGTCGAAAGGCCTTTGTACCAGTCCCTTACCA
>CAZFOI010000248.1:0-3468 GCA_964520605.1 uncultured Bacteroidales bacterium | reverse complement strand
AAGATGGTAGGGTCATTAAGGAAGAAGGCCTTTCTGAACAAAAGGGAGTTTGGGCTAAAACTCACCAATACGCTTGAATCAGAAAACCGCAAACAGGTCTTTGGCCCCGATGTTGAGATGATGTATATGAGTGGGAGGGCCCTGCATCCAATATCTGTAACGCTTGCGGCTGCATTAAGAAAGGAATTCGGCCCTGATCTTCCGATGTCATTTTCTGCCGGAGCAGATGCTTTTAATATCATTGACCTGCTTAAGTGTGGTTTTAAAACGGTTACCGTTTGCACTGATTTGCTAAAGCCGGGAGGGTATATGCGCCTGGGGCAATACCTGGAACGCATGCATGAGGCTGCAGAGGCAGGTGTTTTCAGTTTGAAGACGGAAGCCTCCGAAGCCATGGAAAATTTGTTCGATTATGCTGAAAAGTGCCTTAGCAAGCCAACGTATAAAAGAAACTATCTCATACCCCCCAACATCAAAACATCCCGTCACCTGGGCATGTTCGATTGCATTTCGGCCCCATGCCGTGATACCTGCGCTACCAGACAGGACATACCCGAATACCTGTATTTTTCTTCCAAAGGGGATTTCAGAAAGGCATTTGATGTTATACTAAAAACCAATCCCTTTCCCTCGGTTACAGGTATGGTGTGCGATCATCTGTGCCAGAACAAATGCACGCGGGTGCATTATGATGATCCCCTGCTGATACGAGAGGTCAAACGCTTTGCCGCTGAGCAGGCCACAGATTCAGACGGGCAGGGCCTTTCATTGTATCCCGCAGGCTCAAACGGTAAAAAAGTGGGCATTGCAGGTGCAGGACCAACCGGCCTTTCCTGTGCCTGGTTTCTAGCTCTTTCTGGTTGCCATGTTGATGTTTTTGAATCCCGAAGCGAAGCCGGAGGCATGGTGCATTTTGCCATACCCGGATTCCGGCTTACCCCGGAGGCATTTAAAAAGGATTTGAACCGAATATGCAATACCGGAGTGAAAATCCATTATCAATCGCCTGTTGGGAGAAAAGAATTTGACCAGATGCTCTCCGAATATGATGCTGTTTATGTAGGTGTGGGAGCACAACGCTCGGCTCCGCTCGGCATTCCCGGGAATGATGCAGCGGAGGTAATCGACCCTCTGGATTTTTTGTACGAGGCACGCAAAGGCAACAATGCCGGATTGGGGGAGCATGTGGTAATTATTGGTGGAGGCAATACGGCGATGGATGCCGCCCGGACGGCTTTGAGAATGGTTGGAGAGCATGGACGGGTTGTTGTTGTTTACAGGCGAAGCATCAATGAAATGCCTGCTGATCAGGGTGAAATAAAAGCCGTATTGGAAGAAGGCGTGGAAATCATGGAAATGGTTGCCCCCCTTGAAGTGGTTCTGCATAAAGGCAAAGTGAGTGCCCTGAAATGCATACGAACAAAGTTATCGGCAGATCCATCGGGTGGACGTCCAAAACCAGTCATAATTGAGGGTTCTGAATTTGAGATTGCCTGCGATACGATTATTCCGGCCATAGGCCAGCTAACCGATTTTTCTTTTGCTGAGGACATGCCTTTGTCATCAAAAGCAGGGATTTATAAGACCCCCATACCCAAGGTATGGCTGGGAGGTGATGCCCTCAGGGGAGCATCAACTGCAATAAATGCCATTGCAGACGGAAGGCTGGCTGCAGAAAAAATACTGGAAACCCTGGGCGTTGCCAATACCATGTCAAATGCCAGGCCCATGAAGGAACATCCGGTTGATGTGCTGATTGCAAAAAGGGCCAGACGAATGCCAGCCGCAAAACCCGAACTACTGCCTCCCACAGACAGACAGCACTTCAGACTGGTCCAACAGACACTTGGTCGCAATGAGGTGATTTATGAGTCTTCGCGTTGTCTTCACTGTGACGAGATATGCAGTGTCTGCACCACGGTTTGCCCCAATCTTGCCAATTACACATATGCCACCCTGCCGGCAACTTACCAGGTGTATCGCATTAAAAGGGACGGGCAGCAGGGATATTTGCCGGAACAGCTTGCCCCATTCTCTGTTTCTCAGACATGGCAGATTATTAACCTTGCTGATTTTTGCAATGCCTGCGGAAATTGTCACACTTTTTGTCCTGCACATTCTGCCCCATACCTTGAAAAACCAAGACTGCACTTTGGCATGGAATCTTTCAGGGCATCAGAAAAAGGCTTTTATCTTGAAAAGTCTGCCGGAATAATGCGCCTTTGGTTCAAGCAGGATGGGCGGGAGTTTTCTTTGGAGAAACATCCTGAATACTTCTCCCTGGAATCACAAGAGTGTACATCAAGGCTGGATGTTATTTCCCTTAGATTGCTTGATGTTCGGTGGAAGCTGCCTGAGGCAACAGAAACCGATACCGCCATGGCTCCGGTAATGGCTGTGGTAATGCAGGCCGCAGCAGACATAGTTCCGTATTAAAGAGTATATTTGCCCACCACCAATACATATTGTTTATGATTCGCCCGATAGATCAGATAATAAATGAAAAAGCCCTGGAAAATGCGGTTGCCAGATTCCGCGAAAGGGGCATAGTGCTTCCCACTTTTGCGCAGCAAAAAAACCCTGAGCTCATCCCGGATAAGATACTGCAGCGCCTCAAAGAAGTTGGCCTTTGGGAAATCAATCCGCTTAACCTTTTCAGAATTACCTGGAAAAACCATCCTGTAGAAAAAGGCGGATTGTTCGGGGACGTTAACTATTTGGAACTGCCATCTGAGTTAACCGGGGTAAAGGCCCGTATTGTCATGATCATTGGCAAATGGTTTCCCACCGGAGCGCATAAGGTAGGGGCTGCCTACGGGTGCCTGGCACCGCGGATTGTTACCGGAGGCTATGATCCCACCTACCACAAAGCCGTATGGCCATCAACCGGTAATTATTGCCGCGGTGGTGCATTTGATTCCCGCCTCATGGGCTCTGAATCCATTGCCATACTGCCTGAAGAAATGAGCCAGGAACGCTTTCGCTGGCTTAAGGAGGAAATTGGATGCGAGGTGATAGCCACCCCGGGTTGTGAGTCTAATGTTAAAGAAATTTATGATGCATGCTGGGAAATAAGAAGAACCAGGGAAGACTGCATCATTTTTAACCAGTTTGATGAGTTTGGCAATGCAGCCTGGCATTACAATATTACAGGCAATGCTTTGGAAGAAGCATATAACAAGCTTGCCGGCAGCAAAAGCAGACTGGCTGCATACGTATCTGCAACCGGTTCAGCCGGAACCATAGCAGCAGGAGACTACCTGCGTACCCTCCATCCCCAATTGAAGGTTGTGGCCTCAGAGGCCCTTCAATGTCCCACACTGCTGATGAATGGTTTTGGCGGGCACCGCATTGAGGGGATCGGAGACAAGCATGTTCCCTGGGTGCATAACGTTCGCAATACAGATGTGGTAACCGCCATTGACGACGAAGACTGTATGCGGTTGTTCCGCTTGTTTAATGAACCAG
>CAZFOI010000247.1:0-3468 GCA_964520605.1 uncultured Bacteroidales bacterium | reverse complement strand
GTCGGTAAACCTCGTGGCACACTCATTTTGTAAAAAATTCGTTGGCAGGGGAGACGAAATTATACTGTCTGCCATGGAACATCATTCCAATATCGTTCCCTGGCAATTGGCAGCCCAGGAAAAACAGGCGATAATCCGGGTTATTCCTGTGCTGGAAAACGGTGAGCTTGACATGGAAGCTTTTGCCGGATTGATCTCTGAGAAAACCCGGATAATTGCTATTGCCCATATAAGCAATGCCCTGGGTACGATTAATCCGGTAAAAGAAATAATTTCCATTGCCCGCAAACACAATATTCCTGTTCTTTTGGATGGTGCACAGGCTGCTCCACATCTTCGTATAGACGTTCAGGAACTTGACTGTGACTTTTATTGCATTTCAGGCCATAAGGTATATGGTCCTATGGGCATAGGTATCCTATACGGCAAGGAGGAATGGCTTGAACAAATGCCGCCATACCAGGGAGGAGGAGAGATGATTCGGGATGTTTCTTTTGCCAGGACTACCTATAATGACCTGCCATTTAAGTTCGAAGCCGGAACACCAAACGTATCCGGCGTACTCGGTCTTGAGTCGTCGCTGAGGTATGTTCAGCAGGTGGGGCAGGGACAGATTGCTGCTTATGAAAACATGCTCTTAGATTATACCATCAGCAGGCTTTCGGCCATTGAAAACCTCAGACTTGTAGGCACTCCGAAAAATCGTGCAGGAGTGGTGTCTTTTTTATTCAGTGACATTCACCCCTACGATACCGGAACCATCCTTGACAAACTCGGAATTGCGGTAAGAACCGGACACCATTGCGCACAACCATTGATGGATGCGCTTAACATACCTGGAACCGTCAGGGTATCTCTTGCTATGTATAATACAAAAGAAGAAATCGACTCATTGGCAGAAGCCCTCCATACCGTAAGGGATATGTTTGCGTAAACCCAGCCATTATGAAAATTGCCGATATTGAAAACGACATTGTTTCGGAATTCAGCCTTTTCGAAGACTGGATGGATAAGTACAATTACCTTATTGAGTTGGGCAAATCCCTGCAGCCGGTAGAAGACGCCATGAAGCTTGATAAATTCCTGATCAGCGGATGTCAGTCAAGGGTATGGCTTATTCCATCATTCAATGAAGGAAGGGTTGTATTTCGGGCCGATAGCGACGCCTTGATTACCAAAGGCATAGTTGCTCTTTTGATCAGGGTACTATCCGGACACCCACCCAAAGAAATCATTGAGGCTGAATTGTCTTTTATTGATAACATCGGACTCAAAGAGCATCTGTCCCAGACCCGTTCCAACGGACTGTTAAGTATGGTGAGACAAATGAAGCTGTATGCCCTTGCCTATCAGGCAGGATCAACCAAAGAAACCAATTCATGAGCAACAAGGGTATAACAGAATCAGCCATTATTGAAGCAATACGGACGGTATTTGATCCGGAGATCCCTGTAAATCTTTATGATTTGGGACTGATTTATACCATTGACATCGGAGAAAACGGCAAAGTCTGCATAACCATGACCCTTACCAATCCGAATTGTCCTGTTGCCGACAGTATTCCTGAGGATGTAAGACAAGCTGTTTTGCACATTGCCGGCGTTCGCACTGTCGATATAAAGCTTGTATTTGATCCTCCATGGGATAAGAATATGATGTCAGATGCCGCCATGCTGGAACTGGGATTGTTCTAAGTTTTACGCTCACAGTATTGCAAAAATTTCAATTTTTTTTCTTTAGAAAAAGATTGTATTTTTGGCCTGACCAAATACCATAGTTATTTAAGCACTTCATTCCAAATCACCTCCTTATGAATATTCCGGAAAACCTTAAGTACACCAAAGATCACGAGTGGATCAAAATTGAAGGCGATCAGGCCACTATTGGCATTACAGATTTTGCGCAACACGAATTGGGCGACATAGTTTACATAGAGGTTGACACCGTTGGCGAAACCCTTGATCAGGAAGAGACCTTTGGTACCATCGAGGCAGTGAAAACGGTTTCCGACCTTTTTATGCCGGTAAGTGGTGAAGTATTGTCGTTTAATGACGATCTTGAAACTACACCAGATCTGGTTAATAAAGATCCTTATGGATCCGGATGGATTATCAGGATTAAATTGAGCAATCCGGCTGAACTTGACGAACTGCTAACCTATGAGCAGTACAAGGAATTAACAGGTGCCTGAGAAAGCATGGCACACATCCATTGGTTTGGATTCCTGATGAATCCGATCGTGATGGTATGATTTTTGGTGTTTATTACCAACAGCAGGGTATTGCAATAAATCCCGGGTTGCGATTGTTTTCAAAATATTTGTATATTAGCAGGCGTTTTTGGCAAGCACTTTTGCCGTTTCGCCAACCCAAAAAACCAAAACCAACAACATTCTATGGAAGCAAAAAAAACATCAAAAGCTGACCTGGAAAACAAAAAGCGCATCTTTCTCCAGATTGGGCTGGTGGTAGCGCTGCTTGCCATTCTGGTGGCTTTTGAATGGAAACAGTACGAACGTCCTGAATACGACCTCGGAAGCACTGAGTTGGATTTTATTGAAGAGGAAGACATTCCGATTACAAGACAGGAACTTCCCCCTCCGCCCCCTCCGCCGGATCCTTCAACAGAGCTGGTAATTGTTGACGATGACGTTGAAATTGAAGAGGACTTCTTTATTGATGTTGAGGCCTCCCTTACCACCCCCATTCAGGAGTTTGCACCCATTTTTGTGCAGGAGGAAATTATTGAAGAGGATGTTATCTTCACGGTAGTAGAAGACCAGCCCGCTTTCCCTGGTGGTGAAGAAGCCAGGCTTCGTTATCTTCATGACAACCTCAGGTATCCCCAAATGGCGCGTGAAGCAGGTATTCAGGGAACGGTTTTTGTAACCTTTGTTGTAGAACGCGACGGTAGTGTTACCGATGTGAGAATCCTCCGTGGCATCGGTGGTGGATGCGACGAAGAAGCCATCAGGGTTGTTCGCAACATGCCCCGTTGGCAACCAGGTCGTCAGCGCGGTCAGCCGGTAAGGGTTCAGTTTAACATGCCCATCCGATTTGTGCTAAACTAATCACAACAACAATATACCAGACTGCCCGGAATTCCGGGCAGTTTTTTTTAGCTTATACGGCTCCAGAATAATTTGTCAGGATACAGGTTCCGGAGTTGTTTCAGTACCATAAAATGAGAGGGACTCTTTAATTGGGGATCAGCTTCCAACAGCATTCGGGCATGATCTCTGGCCAATCCAATAATCGGTCCGTCAGTGGCAAGGTTGGCCAGCTTAAAACCGGGAAGCCCGCTTTGCTGGGTCCCCTGAATATCCCCCGGCCCCCTAAGTTGCAAATCTGTTTCTGCAATCTGGAAACCATCATTGGTGTCAACCATACAGGCAAGGCGCTTTCTTGCTTCATTGCTTATTCCTGCTTTTGACATCAAAATACAGAATGACTGATCCCCTCCCCGGCC
>CAZFOI010000246.1:0-3473 GCA_964520605.1 uncultured Bacteroidales bacterium | reverse complement strand
CCATCATGAAAGATACCACCTTGGCCGGTGACAGCCTGGTTACCATAGACAATCCGATGGGGCTGATGAACAATTCTCCTGTTGTAATAAAGAAATATCCCAAAACCAGGAAAATCAGGGGAACCTGAGCGGTTTCGCCGGCAAAGCGGGCGCCATAGGCAAAAATGAGAAAGCCCAATCCGAGCTGTGCAATCCCATAGGCAAACTTAAATGGAGTATATGGGTTCATCTTTCTTGATGCCAGCCATGTCCAGAGCATGGAGGCCGGAATGGCCAGGGCAATTATAAAGAAGGGGTTGATCATGTTTGTCTGGGCGGCGTTCATGAAGACCAGGTCTACATTTCGCTCAGCAAACAAGGTGATGGTGCTGCCGGCCTGCTCAAAAAATGCCCAGAAAAAGGTGCTGAATACCGCAAGGATAAAAATGGCAAAAATGCGCTCACGTTCCACACGGGTAATTTCCAGCAAAGACTTCCCAACCACAAATACCACCAAGGCAAGGATGGTATATAACATGTATCCCGCCAATTCACTTTTGTAAATCAATAAGGTAAGGATTGGTACGGATACAAATGACAGAATGATAGACCAGGTGGGCTTGCCTATACCGGCAAAAGTTCCCCGGCTCTCATCGGTAAGTGGCGCAAGACCTTTGCCTTCGAAGGTTCCATTTTTGATGCCAATCTGAAAAACAAACAGACCCAGCAGCATACCAATTCCGGCAAGGGCAAAGCCGTAAGACCATCCGTACTGGTAAGCGATCCATCCGCATGCCAGGGGAGAAAGCCAGGCCCCGATATTGATACCCATGTAGAAAATCGTAAAACCGGCATCACGCCTGGGATCCCCGGGCTCATACAAACTGCCCACCATGGAAGAAATATTGGGTTTGAACAAACCATTACCGGTAACCAGGAAACCCAGGCCTGTATAGAAGAACAAGGGAGCATCCACGGCCATCATAAACAAACCGATTGCCATCATGATACCTCCGGTCATAATGGATTTACGGTATCCCAGGAAACGGTCGGCAATCATACCACCAAGAACGGGTGTGGCATATACCAGGGCGCCAAATGCTGCATATATCGCGTATGCCCGTGTGTCAGCAGCATCGCGTGCCATATCGGCGTAGAGTTTCTGAACAATATAGAGCACTAAGAGGGCGCGCATCCCGTAATAACTGAATCTTTCCCATAATTCGGCAAAGAACAGATAATACAGGGCCTTAGGATGTCCTTTTTTCATTTTTGGTTTGGGTTTGGTGAATAATTATGTTTTATAAAACAGGCAAATATATGGAAAAAACTAAAACTGCCACCGCAGCATGCTTCGATACTCCCATCGGCTGCTTCCCTCGCTTTTGTATATGGTTCCTGAGTCAGGGCCATCATCAGTACGGTAATTTCCGGAAAATTGAAAATAGCAGGACAAAGCATTGTTTAACCTGTATCTGATATGTCCATGCAGTCGCAATCCCTGCCCGGATAAAGCCGGATAGGAAAAAGCAGAAAACAAATTGGATTCAAAGGCATAAACCCTGGCCTCATAATCTGTTGTATGATACAAGGTGTAACGAAGCCGAAAAGTTACGGGCCTTCCCCTTGCGTTCCAGGAAAGATCCTGATACATCATGTATCCCTGGCTGTTTTGCCCATTTGAAATACTTCTGACCCATTCAATCCGGTTTTTTAACTCCCATTCCCGAGACAAAGCGGTGTTGATGTGGAATCGCAGGGTTTGCCTGGAATGCGCTGCCAGTAGAGGCAAATGGGTGCTCCCGGTGGCATTGCCTGGCTTGGTTTTAAGCCTGTATCTTACATGCCAGTCGGGCAGCCCCGGTTTGTTTACAGAAAACAATATCAGATAATCCGATCCTTCTGCAGGCATGCCCATGCGGTACCGAATCCATGGATGTCTGAAAAAATCAGCATAGGCCGAAAGCCGAATGTGGTTGGTTAGTGACAGTTGAATGCCGGAGTATATTCCCTTTTCATTATTGGCCCTGGTTTGTTCCCCGAAAGGACAAGAATAGTATCCATGGTACTGTTGGTCGTAGCTTCGTAACAGTCCGGAAAAGATAATCCCTGGCCCTATCCCCATCAGCATTCCTGCCACAAAGGCTGTTTTGGATTTGCCATAGCTTGCCAATTCAGCAAAAAGTCCGGTATTTTTTACCCCAATGCCAATGTCAGCTGCGTATCCTGTATTTTGTTTTTGCAATCCCGGGAAGGCGGGTGTCAGGGGATTTGCGGGTTGATACCCGGCATCGAACCAATGATGCAGTTGCATTACACCTGCCTGCAACCCCCGCCCATTGTATGCCATTCGCGTGGCAATCATGCCCTCCTTTAATGCATTTTTGCCTGCCATTTCACTATCGGGACGGTGCAATCCGGAGTCTCTCAGGCTGCTGAAAAAGCGCTGGCCTGAACTATCAGGGTTCTGTATGCTGGCATCCCGGGCTTTGGATGAAAGCAGCAGGCTGAATTCCATTCTCCTTCGCTCAAGCGTAAGTCCGATTCCTCTGAAAAAATGATTCTCATTGCCTGAAGTATGCGGCCTGATGCCGCCGGCATTTTTTCTCACCTGAAGCACATCGGATCCCTTGCCTGGCGAAAAACTGGTCCAAAGCAACATCCCCTGACCAAACCCTGCCTGATAATCTCCCAATACAAGTGTCTTAATCATTCCTACATCTCGCAGCATCACATGCCCCGAGTAAAAATCGAACCCGTGGGTTTTCCCCCTGGCATACCAGGGCTCACCAGGATCCTTTCCGGCCCTGAATCCGGCCCTGAATTTTCGAAAATACCGGAGATTATAAACCAGACTAATTCGGTATGGATCGCCCATGTAATGGCTGTTTGTGTTTTCAGGAAATGGCCTTTGCTCATGGTAATGGTGGCTGTAATTGCTTTGTTTTCCCAATCTTAATGACAGCTGATGCCTTGCGTGCATGGCAGCACCATCTTTTAGTAAAGCCGGAAACCCCGCGGTGTTTTCCGTTGTAAGAAAATGGCCGGCCAGCCGGATCAGCTCCGGGCTGAATCCATCAATAAGCTGTAGTTCGCTGATGCTGTGAAGGGGGCCATACCGGTGAATGTGTTGCAGGAGATTCTGAATCATCATCTCATTTAGAAACGGAAGTCTGCGCAGCTCACCGGCTGAAGCACGGTTCAGCGAAAGGGGAGAGGCTGCCAAAGCAGACAATTCAAGCAACAGGCTTTCATAATCCGGAATGTCTTCTCCTTCATCAGTCATTTTTTCGAAATAGGACATTAACCGGGCTTCAAGCTCCGGAGGAAGTGATGCTGAGGCCTGGATGCCTGGCAGCAGGGTAAAAAACGGCAACAAGACATATCCAATTACGGCCCACAGGAATTTCGGGCCCCGTAAAGAGCGAATAATTGCTTCCATGATAATGTTATATGGGGTCAGAAATGATAGACAATGCCTGCCTGGGGAGTGT
>CAZFOI010000245.1:0-3515 GCA_964520605.1 uncultured Bacteroidales bacterium | reverse complement strand
TGCGAAAGCGGGTTTTGGTAAGTCGAATGGCCTGAGTGATAAAATCAAAGATTTGTTAAAAAAATCAAAGTTTAGTTCAAACTAAACTCAAATGACTACATTTGCACTAAAGAAAATACAGGCCATTAAGGGCAAGCAAGTTTTTTACAAGCTGTTAAAAAACAACAAGTGTCCGTTTGACGAGTTTGAAAAATCTTTGGAAATCAAGTATACATCTGAATTAGTAACCATTTATGCCTATATGGAGAGGGTTGCCAATAGGGAATCCATGCCAGCTGGAAAATTTAAAGAGATCACTCCATCAGAAGAAACAATTAAAGAGTATGAGGTAAAAACAAAAAACCTTCGCGTGTATCTGATTAAAACAACTGGTGGAAAAATTGTAATTATCGGAGGCTACAAAAACTCTCAATCAAGCGACATAAGAAAGTTTCGATCGCTAAAAAAACAGTATTTGCAAAGCATTTAAGCCTGACAACAAAGAACATAATCGCAATGGATAGGAAAGAACTACTAAAGAACGAATCATTTTGGCTGACGAAAATTCAATTGGATCTTTACGAGCAGATTGTGAAATATTTAAAGAGTAATAAAATAAGCCAAACCGAATTTGCCGAGAAACTTGGTGTTAGCAAGGGGTATATTAGCCAGGTGCTAAATGGAGACTTCGACCACAAACTGTCAAGGCTCGTGAAGCTTGCAATGGCCACAGGAAAAGTGCCGAAAGTAACATTTGAAAACCTGAATGAGATAATTGAAAATGACGCCAATGAATGCCGGGCTGTTTATAAAGAGTTTCATTTCAACAATGTCAGCTTTTTCAATTCTTCCGAGCATGAAATAATGTGGAAAGACCAGGGGGTTCATTTTGAATTTGGCTCAGTTGAAGAAGAATCCCATCCTATTGTTCTTCATTCTTCTTAAATTTTGACGCTATTAGCAAGAAAAACATTCGTTTTCATATCTCAAAAATATCAGAACTAGGGTTTTCCTATATTAACCACAAAAGTGTGCCCGAGTTTGCTGAAGTAAAAACCCCCGAGAATTTAATAGCCGGACTAAACCTACGCTACAGTTGGAATATTGAAAAGAATTTATTCGCCATACAAGTGGAACTCAAGTTTGCGATAGAAAAAAAATCAAAAGAAAAATTAGAGTTGGTTACACATACAAGTGTGACTGAATTTATGGTGAACGATCTTTCTTCCATATTCACAATTAAAGAAAACAATCATTTCACTATGGTTGAAAAGTGGGAGATTACTTTTGTGAGCCTCGCTATTTCTACCGCACGGGGCATGATGGTATCAAGAACTGCAGGCACGTTTTATGGAAGCTTTATCTTCCCCATAATTAATCCTTCCGAAGTAATGATTTCGAAACGAATCATAAAAAACTAAATATACTTCATCTCTCCGCAAACAGGCATGAAAGCCATCCGCCTATTGTTCTATGTATACCTTGCCGGCCTGATTATTGCAACACTATTCCCCTTTGGAGATGCAACACAGGTATTGGATACGGTGTATATTCTTTCCCTGAGGTTAGACCACCTCTTACATATCCTGGTGTTCTTTCCCCTGGTACCCGTCTGGCTGGCTCTCTGGCCGGCATCAAACAAATGGCTGGTATTTGCACTGGGCTTGTTTATCGCTGTTGTGGCCGAAGGCATGCATTACGTACTGCCCTACCGGGCCTTTAATCCCAATGACCTGCTTGCCAACCTTGCAGGGGTTGTTGCCGGCATGTTGATGCTCCCGCTTGTGAGCCCCCTTTTAAAAAAAATCAGCAAACCATGATACCACGCATAGGACCATATCTGATTGTTTTGTTTTTGGTTATTGGTTCCCCTGCGTCCATTGCCCAAAGTGCTCCAGAGCACATCAGCAACCGCCCCCTGTATGACTTCCTTGAAGAGCTGGCCATAGAAGGCGTCATAGACCTGCCCACCGTTGCCAAGCCCTATTCCCGGGCATTGATTGCCAAAAAACTCTCAATGGCATGGGAAAACCAAAGCACATTGAGTGGTCGCCAGCGACACATGCTGGAAATGTATCTGAGGGATTTTTCTGCAGAGTTAAGGCAGCTTCCTGAAAAAGAATGGCTTCCGCTGATGCACAGGGCCTTGCAGGACTCAGCGGCCTTTCTGGATATTTCCCTATTGCCACCCGTGTTTAACTGGAACAGCGAAGATTTTCGCCTGAGTGCAAGACCCGTTTATGGCATACAATATTATCGCAACCAGAACGGCCAGGTGCGCCACACCTGGGGCGGGGCCACCATGCATGCCTACCTGTGAAACACATGGTCTATATCGGCCAGCGTAAGAGACAACTACCAGACCAATCAGGTGCTGTCAGGGCCTGGTTACCTGAACCGCAACGAAGGCGGGGCATGGAAAATTAACGTACAGGGACGTGCAGGAGGGGATTACTCCGAAATGCGTGCCGGAGTGGCCTATACCTGGCCCTGGGGCAATGTGAGCCTGCAAAAAGACCACCTGGAGTGGGGAGACAACCACCATGGGGCCAACATCCTCTCGGGGCGTACCCCCTCCTATCCCATGGTTAAGCTGCACCTGCATCCGGCCCCCTGGATAGACTTTCATTACCACCATGGCTGGCTCATTTCCATGGTTACAGACAGCCTGCGCAGCTATTATCCCAATCCCGGCGACCCTTACCGCCAGGTGTACCGCAACAAATACATTGCCGCCAACCTGTTTACCTGTACCCCCTTCCGGGGCTACCACATTTCCGTGGGCAACTCGGTCATATACTCAGACCAGGACATCTACCCTGGCTATCTTATCCCGTTTATGTTTTTCAAATCAGTGGTACACACCCAAACCCAGGGCGTGGGTGCCCACAACCAGAACTCGGCCATGTTTCTGAATCTTAGTGCCAGGCCCGTTCGCCACCTGCATCTGTACGGCACCTGGTTTATTGACGAGTTTTCCTTTACCAGGATTGGCAATCCGGATCACCTGAACTTTACCTCAACCAAAGCCGGATTCCGCCTTAGCGGTTGGCCCCTGCGCGATGCCGGGCTTACGGCCGAGTATACCTTTACCTATCCAAAGACTTTCCTGCACCGCACCCCGTCTACCACCTACACCACCAACCATTACAACCTGGGACATTATATGCTGGATAATGCCACCGACCTCTATTTGGCCCTTAACTGGCAGCCCTGGCGGGGGCTGAACCTGAAGCTTTCCTATTCGGAGGCCCGCAAGGGCAATGTGGTGCCCTATGTATATCTGCCCAATTACGATGATTACTTCGACCCCTTTATGAAAGACGTGGTATGGCAGAATACCACCCTGGCCCTGGATGCAAGCTATTTGCTTTACAACAACATCCGTTTGTTTGCGGGTTACCACCTGGCCGATGTCCGCGGCTTTGATGTGGATGGCAGAAGTGCTGCAGACTATTTGTCTTCTTTCACCCCAAATTTATTTCATGGAAAAACCAGAACCCTTACCTTTGGGATGCAAATGGGGTTCTGATGCA
>CAZFOI010000244.1:0-3525 GCA_964520605.1 uncultured Bacteroidales bacterium | reverse complement strand
GTTAAGGAGCCAGGTTATGCCGAAGAAACCAGGAAATTCACCCTGCAGTTTGTGGTCAGAGACACCGGTATCGGGATCGACGAAAGCGAGCATGAAAGGATCTTTGAATCCTTTACCCAGGTAAGCCGTGGAGACAATAGGGAATATGAAGGCAGTGGTTTGGGGCTTACCATTGCCCGCCGCCTGATTGGTCAATTGGGCGGAACCATTACCCTGAAAAGCCAGCCCGGCATGGGCAGTGCGTTTATCATCAGAATTCCCAATGTTGAGTCTGCCTGAAGCCGGGCCTCCTTCTGAAGGCCTGCATTCCCCCAACGGGACACTTTAATTATCCGTGAATTTGCCGCTTTCGGTAATACAGGTACATTACCAGAATATATACCACACCGCTGATCAGCATGGCAATGGCCGCTCCCGATTCTGCCATGCGGGGAATCAGCACCAGGTTGGCCAGCACCAGGGTGATGCCCGTGGCCATATAGGTATTTCTGATTGCGATTCCCTTTCCCCTGGCCTCCAGGTAACGGTTCAGCAGCCCCGACATTCCATGAAGCAGCTGGGCGATACTTACCGGAAATACCAGGGCAACCACCGGAAGAAAATCGGCACTGTAGAAAATGCGGATAAACGGATTGATAAGCACCCAGGTGAGGACCAATCCGCTTGCACCCAAAAGGATGGTGGCAACCACCAGCCTGAATGGGAGTGAAGTCTGGCTGGCAAAATCCCTGAAATAACTCGTGGCAATGGCCGCAGGCACCAGCTCCAGAGGCCTGGTGATGGCCACCGCCAATGCCAGAAAGCCGACACCTGAATTGTCGGCGCTGAAATAGCTTACCATAATGCCTGTCAGGCTGATGCTCCCGGCGTAGAAAAGCCCCCCGGTATAGATGTGTACGCCAAAACCCCTGTTGAATACACTGATCTCGCGGATTCTTCTCCGGAAGGAATTAAATGAAGGTTTCAGCCGGATTAAGACCATAAAGAACACCCCGAAAAACGCGAACAGGTATAAAGACCATACAACCGCCAGCCGGCTTCCCTGAAATCCTCCCAGGAAAAAGTATACCAGCAGGGCAGAAGCGAACAACACCACCTTGGGCAGGAAGCGGGTGGCTGCCAGGGCCCTGATCCGGTTATCGGCCTGAAGCATGGTGTCGAAATACGGCATCAGCAGGAAAATCCATCCAAAAGGAATGAGCAGCAAAAAGAATTGGGAAAGTCCTTTTGATGCCAGGTTTTTATCGAACAGCCCATAAAACAAAAAGGCCACCGCCATGATCAGAAACAACACCAGCAGCAATATCATCGATGCCCCGTAATACTCCCTGGTGCGCTGGGGTTGCTGGCTCAGCACTATGGCCCGGCTGCCGGCATAAAAGAAACCAAAGGTGAAAATAATCTTTCCAAAATCGAAGATGCTGTCTAAAAAAGCGAAGTCTCCGTATCCCTGAGGACCAAGAAACCGTGTAAACACGATACTGGTAACCAACGCCAGCGGCACTCCGGCCAGATTCGCCGCATACAACAGCGCCACCTGCCTTACCCTGAGATTGCCCGTGAGCGGATTTCCGTTGGTTTTCACCTGCTGCCAGTTGCCCCTGAGCATCATCAGAAACTGACGCAGCAAACCCGGCGCTCCTGCATCTCCGATGCTGCCGCCGCTGTGCCTGCTCTCATCGTGGCCATCACCACTGAGCCGGTCGCCAGCATGCCCGTCTCCACCGCGGCCTTCTCCGCTGCTTTCACCGTGGCGCCGGTCGCCAGCATCCCCGTCCCCACCGCGGCCTTCTCCGCTGCGGTTGCCTCCCTTGCCGGGCTGTATCTGTTCCTGAGGCTCTTCCATGCAAATGCTTCCGGATTATATGGCGTAATGGAAAAAAGGTGTGCGAAGCTGTTTAAATCCGATATCCCTGAGCAGTTGAACCGCTTCTTCTACCCCGTTGTTGAGTTGTGACGGTTGATGCGCATCCGCATTCACCATGACCGGAATACCGTAATGCAGGCATTTTTCAAGGATGGCGGAATCCGGGAAAAACGCATCTGACTTTCCGGTATATACCCCCCTTGTGTTTACCTCCACTATGGTTTCGCTCTCCTTGATGGCCTTCAGCAGGCGATCCGTTAGTTCAGTGTACCATGGCTCAGAGGCATCAAACAATTTGCCCTTATTGTGCATCTTAACCTTGTCCATGTGCCCGATAATGTCAGGGCGCTGGGTTGCCACCATCTCAATGCTTTGATTATAATAGGCCGTAACGGCTTTTCTGGCATCCCCGTGAAAATATTGCTCCACACCATTGAAGAAATTCTCAGCCGGCCCATCAATAAACCATATCTCTCCGCTCTCCGGGTGGCGCACCAGATGCACCGACCCAATACAGTAATCCAGCGGGATGGCCTTTCGGTAAATGTCAAAATCTTCCAGATGCCCGGGAATATAGTCTATTTCCAGCCCCAGGTAAAGCGGGATTTCCTTCTCGTACTGTTTTTGCAGCTTTATAACCTGTGCAACGTATTCAGGAAGGTCTTTTGCCTTGATGCTCCATTCGTTTTCAAAAGGGATGGGCGAATGACCAGAAAAACCCAGCGCATCAAAACCCAGTTCCAGGGCCTTGCGTACAAAGTCCTCCAGCTCCCCCTTGCCATCGTCGAAATGACTGTGTGTATGAAAATTGTAATTCATAATTTTCAAATCAATCAACGGACCCTTGTTTCACTATGCCAAAACGGGCATTTTGCACCATCTCGATCATCTTGGTGATGATATCAATGGCAACATGGTTCTCTCCCCCCTGAGGCACAATGATATCTGCAAAACGCTTACTGGGCTCAATAAATTGCAGGTGCATGGGCTTAACAAACCGGTCGTAATGTTCCAATACATCGATGAACGATCGGCCGCGTTCCTGAATGTCGCGGTGAATAATGCGCATAAGCCTGTCGTCGCCGTCGGCATCAACAAAAATTTTTATGTCCATCCTGTCCCTGAGACGGGGGTTGGAAAGCGTAAGAATGCCCTCAACAATCACCACCTCCCTGGCTTTCACGGGAATTGTTTCCTTGGCGCGCGCACAGGTTAAATAAGAATAAATAGGCATGGGGATTTCTTTACCCTCGCGGAGCATATCCAGGTGCTTAACCAGCAAATTAAACTCAATGGCACTGGGATGGTCGAAGTTGATTTTTGCCCGCTCTTCCGGTGACAAATGCCCGTTATCCTTATAATAAGAGTCCTGGTAAATTACTGATACACTGTCTTTTGGCAGCCGTCTGACAATTTTCTTGACCACCGTCGACTTGCCCGAACCGGACCCCCCTGCAATCCCGATAATAAGCATAATAGTTTTTTAGGTAAAAATAATATTCTTTTCATAACCCCTCATCATGAAGTTATTGACTTTAATGGAAACAAATTAACAGGCGGTCGGTTGCAGCCACTGGTCTCAGGCCGGCCATCCGCCCCGCCGGCCATCCGCCCCGCCGGCCATCCGCCCCTGCCGGCCATCCGCCCCTGCCGGCCAT
>CAZFOI010000243.1:0-3554 GCA_964520605.1 uncultured Bacteroidales bacterium | reverse complement strand
ATTGGCACGGGGTTCTTCCCGGATGCTGACGAAAGCCGCATTGGTGCCACCATTGAACTTCCCACCGGGATGAGGCTAGAAGAAACAGCCGCGCTGGCCAGCCGGATTCAGGATGTAATTGAAGCCAATTATCCCGAAGTTGATATGGTAAGCTCCAGTTCCGGATCAGGCTCCAATGTGTTTTTTGGTCAGCAAACAGGGGGCAATATCATCAATTTCGTTTTCAGGCTTGTTCAGCCTGCCGAAAGGGATAGGGATATGTGGGAAATTGCCGATCTGATGAGACAGGATATTGCCATGTTCCCGGAGGTTGTAAAATACAGCGTTACCGCCGGTGGGGGAGGATTTGGAGGGAGTCCCATCGAAATTGAGATTTACGGCAATGACTTTGACGCCACCAACCTTTTTGCCAATACACTGAAGAAGGAAATGAAAGCGGTTGCGGGATTGCGCGATGTGGCCATAAGCCGCGGCGAAGAACGTCCGGAATTGCGCATCATTCCCGATCAGGAGAAAATGGCTTTGCTGGGAATCAATGCATCGACGGCCGCCCAGGCAGTACGCAACCGCGTGGAAGGCATGACCGCGACCCGTTTCAGGGAAGACGGAGAGGAATACAATGTGGTGGTTCGCCATCAGGAGCCATTCCGCAGCTCGATTACCGACCTGGAAAACATTCCGGTAAGAAGCCAGATGGGGCGCCTGGTAAGACTCAAGGAGTTTGCCTCCATTGAGGAGCAGTTCAGCCCGCCCAACATCGAGCGAAAAAACAGGGTGCGTTATCTGAGGGTTACCTCCGATTTGTATGGACGCTCATTGGGTGATGCCACAAACGATATAAGCGCAATCCTGGATAAAATTGATGTTCCTCAGGGAGTAGAGGTCTCTTTTGGCGGACAGATACAGGAGCAGATGGAGGCCTTCTCCGATTTGCTGATACTTTTGGCACTCAGTATTTTTCTGGTATATGTGGTAATGGCTGCCCAGTTTGAATCATTCCGGATGCCGTTTATTATTATGCTGGCAGTACCTTTTGCCTTTACCGGGGTTTTGCTTGCGCTGTTTATCACCGGAAGCGAACTCAACGTGATTTCGATGATCGGGGGTATTATCCTGGTGGGCATCGTGGTAAAAAACTCCATTGTACTCATAGACTTTACCAATTTGTTGCACGCCCGTGGTTACAGTATTGTGCATGCGGTTAAGGAGGCAGGAAAATCTCGACTGAGGCCGGTGTTGATGACCACCCTTACCACCCTGCTGGCCATGATTCCCCTGGCCGCCGGCCGGGGAGAAGGATCTGAAATCTGGGCGCCCATGGGGGTAGCGGTAATTGGCGGGCTGGCATTTTCCACCCTGATTACCCTGGTATTTGTGCCGGTAGTCTACGCCCTGTTTGGCAGCCGAAAAGTTCGGAAAACCCGTAAAAATCTTGCAATTATAAATTCCTGATAACCATGAAATCTGTATTTATCGTATTTAATCAAGCCATAATAAACAGGGTGCAGGATGCACTCGATCACCTGGGCATACGTGGCTTTACCATGTGGCAGGATGTGATGGGCAGGGGCTCAGAAAAGGGCGAACCCCATTTGGGAACCCATGTGTGGCCGGCCATGAATTCCGCCATAATGGCAGTGGTTTCTGAAAACGAAGTGAAACCCCTGCTTAAGGCCATTGATGAGCTTAACAAGCAGGCAGAAATGCAGGGGATCAGGGCGTTTGTCTGGACAATAGAGCAAACAGTGTAGTTATCCATATACCTCTGCGGCAATGCCGAGAGATTCTACCCGGGCAGCGATTTCCAGCAATTCGTTGCCCGGAACTTTTTCCAGCCCTTCTGCCGGGGTGACCCGGGCAATGGGGTATAGCATTACCAGGGAGGGAGAAATGTCGCGGATATGCCCAAGCCAGGCCTGCACTTCTTCCTCACAGGTGTTGTCTATATAGGTGTTTTTATGTGTGCCTCTGACAAAAAGCGTTTGAATAATCAGCTGGCCCTGAAAGCGCTTCAGCTTATCAACAATCTGCATGAGCGTAACTCCTTTCCGGGGATTGTTCAGGGTCTGAAAACAGGACTCGGTTCCGGCATCCAGTTTCATGACGGGTTGGTCTGTTTTGAGCAGGGCCTGCAATACTTCTTCCTTATGTAGCATGCTCGAATTGCTCAGGACCGTGGTTTTGGCACCCGGATAATACATGTCCCTTAACTTCAGCGTATCATCCACTATGCCCGGGAATTCGGGATGCAGGGTGGGCTCTCCGTTACCGGCAAAGGTGATGGCGGTAATCATGCTGTGTTTTTCTGCCATGATCCTCAATCTGTCTTCAAGGGCTTCGCGCACCATCGTCCGCGAAGGAAATGAAAACCCTTCCTGTCCATGCGGCAATGTCCAGCCGCACTCGCAGTAAAGGCAGTTAAAACTGCAAGCCTTATGGTCTGTAGGTAAAAGATTGATCCCAAGAGAAATGCCCAGTCTCCGGCTTTTCACGGGTCCGAAAATAATCTGCTCAAATAAGAACCCGCTCATGTCTGAATAAACGGCGCTGGAATATCAATAAAATAAAAACGCCTGTTGTTATGGCCGAATCTGCAATGTTGAATACCGGACGAAAAAAAATAAACTCTTCTCCTCCGCGGAATGGAATCCATGCCGGAAAGGTGCCTTTTATGATAGGGAAATAAAACATATCCACCACCTTCCCATAAAGAAAGGGAGCATATCCGCCCCCTTCGGGAAACATGGTGGCTGTCTGATTAAAATAACTTTCACTGAAAATCAAGCCGTAAAAAGCACTGTCAATGATATTTCCAATGGCTCCGGCCAGTATCAGACTAATGCAGGCAATGAGACCCTTTGAGGCATCCTTGCGAATCAGATGCACCAGATAAATGATGATAAAGATTACGGCAATGATTCTGAATATGCTCAGTATCAGCTTCCCATAATTTCCGGCAAACTCCAGTCCAAATGCCATTCCAACATTTTCCGTAAAATGCAGAATGAACCAATCGCCAATTACATGGATGCTCTGGCCCATAGTCATGCGGGTCTTGACCAGTATCTTAAGGATCTGGTCTGCAAGCAGCACCACAGGAACTATCATCCAGGGGATATGCGCTCGTTTTAAAAACCAACCGGGCATTGGATTATTTGTTCTGATTGAGCTTGGCTTCGATGCTGAGTGTTGCATGGGGAACACTTCTCAGGCGTTCTTTCGAAATAAGCTTTCCGGTAACCCGGCAGATGCCATAGGTTTTGTTTTCGATGCGGATCAGTGCATTTTCCAGGTCGCGAATGAATTTTTGCTGACGTGCAGCCAACTGTCCGTTCTCTTCCTTTGACAATACCTGAGAGCCTTCTTCAAGGATTTTAAAGGAAGGAGAGGTGTCGTTGGTGTCGTTCTCATTCTGAGTGGTATAGGCCTCAGTAAGCAACTTCAGACCCTCCCTGGCTTCTTCCAGTTTCCTCATGATAATGTCACGAAACTCCTGGAGTTCCTCGTCCGAATACCTGGTTTTTTCACGTTTGGTTTCCATACTCACGGTATTT
>CAZFOI010000242.1:0-3556 GCA_964520605.1 uncultured Bacteroidales bacterium | reverse complement strand
CATTATTCCGGTACCCCGTTAAGACTAATGAGGTTACTGGAATAATTTTTGATATAGTCTTGCTTTGGTGAATTACGCGTTGTTCACTTTCTGAAATTGGAGGAAAAACATGATGCGATGCAAATTATTCAATAAATGGGCCATTTTTCTGCTATTGGCCGCTTTACTGCCTTTTAATCTGAGTGCCCAGTATTTTGGCAGAAACAAGCCCAGCTACAGGAATTTCGACTTTAAGGTGTTTCAATCGCCAAACTTCGACATTCATCATTATTTTGAAGATGAAGAAGTAGCCAGACGCCTTGCCAAAAGTTTTGAAAAATGGTATCACCGCCACTCGGTTCTTTTTGATGATACTTTTGAGCTGCAAAATCCCATTCTTATTTATGCCAATCATCCCGATTTTCAGCAAACCACTGCCATAAGTGGTCAGATTGGGATTGGCACCCAGGGGGTTACCGAGGCCTTGCGGAACAGGGTGGTGATTCCTGTGTTGGAAACCAATGCCCAAACCGACCATGTTATCGGACACGAGCTGGTGCACGTTTTTCATTTTAGGGCTTTGTTCAACCATGACTCCTTGTCTTTGAATTCTTTGAGAAACCTGCCCCTGTGGCTTGTGGAAGGGATGGCAGAATATTTTTCCATTGGCAGTGTGGATGCCCATACGGCCATGATTATGCGGGATGCCATCCAACAGGATGATTTTCCTGATCTGCGTGAAATGTCCAGGAATTATAAGTACAATCCCTATCGTTTCGGACATGGGTTTGTATCATTTTTTGGCCGCACCTGGGGCGATTCCCTTATCGTTCCCTTGTATAAGGAGACAGCCAAATTCGGATACGAACGTGCCCTGGAAAGGGTAATCGGCTTGTCTGCCGCCACAGTCTCGGATATCTGGAAGAGTGCCTATGCGTCTTATTACGGACCTTTGATGGCCGATACCACCAGGCATGAAGTTCCGGGAGAAAGGCTTATTCACGAAGGGAATGCCGGAAGAATCAATATCAGCCCGTCCCTTAGTCCTGATGGGCGGTTTATGGCCTTTTTCTCAGAACGTGATTTGGTGTCCATTGATCTTTTTCTAGCCGATGCCCAAACCGGCCGCATCATCCGAAAGCTTAACTCAAGCATTCGCAGCAATGATATTGACGGGTTCAACTTTTTTGAATCGGTAGGCTCATGGTCGCCCGATGGCCGTCGCTTTGTATATATTGCTGAGAAAAAAGGCGCCAGCCACCTCATGATTGTGGATGTGGAGCGCCCTCGTCGTACGCGTGAGATACGAATTCCCGGTGTGCCTTATGTAAACAATCCTTCCTGGTCGCCGGATGGGAGGTACATTGCCTTTAACGGTCTTTCCGGAGGCATCCCGAATCTGTATCTTTTCGATATGGAATCTTCCTCAGTTACCCGTCTTACAGACGATCTGTATTCCTATATACATGCAAACTGGTCGCCTGATGGGCAATACCTTGTGTTTGCCACCGACCGGCCACAAACAAGCCAGGTGCATCGCCAGGAAAGTTTCCATTTTAACATTGCCACCATGCATATGGGAAGCGCCAACAGGGAACTCAGGGTATACGATATTTTCCCGGATGCAGAGAACCTGAATCCCCAGTTCAGGCCAGATGGCAGGGCCATTTATTTTCTATCGAACCGCGATGGTTACAGAAACCTGTATCTGTTTGAACCGGAATCAGGGGATGTACGGCAACTGACGGATTTCTACACCGGCATCAGCGGCATTACCCATTTGTCTCCTGCATTCAGCGTGGCCCGCAACACCGGACAGGTAGTCTTTACCCATTACCAGAAGGGCAGTTATTCTATATTTTCTGCTTCGCCCGATGCGTTTCTGAATCTACAGGCAGATCCAAACCATATTGATATGGCTGCTGCCACCCTGCCACCGCTGAACCGGCCAACCCTGCCCCTGGTAGACAACAAATTGCAATACGATTTTTCCTGGCCTCAAAGTCCGCCAGAGGCGTTTAACGCCATTCCCTACCGCGCACAATTCGAGCTGACATTTATTGGAAACTCAGGAATCGGGGTGGGGGCCAGCAGGTTCGGGACCGGGGTTTCCGGGGGTGTCAGTATGTTGTTTTCGGATATTACCGGAGACAATCAGCTGTTTTCTGCCCTTGCCGTTAATGGAGAAATATACGATTTCGGCGGGCAGGTGGGCTATCTGAATCAGAAACGCAGAATAGCATGGGGAGGGATGGTCTCCCATATACCCTATCCTTTTTCCCGTCTCAGGCTCATCCCTGATTTGGTAGAGATTGGCGGAGAATTGGTTTTGGTAGAAAACCTGCAATTGCTCCTGCAGCGAACCTTCGAAGACCAGATCAGTGCCTTTGCCTATTACCCCATTTCTACCACACGGCGGATCGAAATGGGTGCAAGTCTTGCCTGGTATTACTTCAGGATTGATGCGCTTAACAATTATTATTGGCAGGGACTGGCCATCGGCCAGAGCCGCGAGCGGCTGGAAGCCCCAAGGGGCTTCAACCTGCAAAGGCTAAACATGGCCTATGTGGGCGATAATTCGATATTTGGCATGGCGTCTCCCATTACGGGCTACCGGTATCGCTTCGGGGCTGAGAAATATTTTGGCCGTATTGACATGTTCAGTGTTACAGCCGATTATCGCCAATACCTGAATGCCAGACCTTTTACTTTTGCCTTTAGGGCGGTGCACAACGGCAGGTATGGAAGACAGGCAAACAACGATTTGTTTTACCCGCTATACCTGGGTTACCCCGGATGGGTCAGGGGATTCTCATACAATACCCTGTATCGCCTTGAGGATGCCCTGGATGAAAAATTTACTTTGGATCAACTGCTTGGAACCCGAATTTTAATGGGCGGGATTGAGCTAAGGGTGCCGTTTACCGGACCGGAGCGCCTGGCGCTTATTACCAGCAATTTTCTATTTACCGAACTGGCATGGTTTGTAGATGCCGGGGTAGCCTGGGATGAAGGCATGCGCATCACCCTTGACAAAGACAATGCATACGACCCGGGCCGCCGTTATCCTGTCATCAGCATGAGGCCATCCATCAGGGTCAATTTGTTTGGTGCCCTGATCCTGGAACCATTCTATGCCTGGCCATTGCATACCAAGGGGTTTGGAAAAGGGGTGTGGGGGCTGAATTTTGTCCCTGGCTGGTAACTTTTAGTAAGACAGTTGAAAAGCCGGGGCCGGCGCATGTTCATGCGCCGGCCCCGATTTCGTTTCTAAGCCTGGGAAAATTTTAATGCTCCCCGTGCATGAGTTTCCTGATGAGCGGGGTAAGGATCAGCGCCACAATGGCCAAGCCAATGGCAATCACCCCAATGGATGAGAATACATTTGCATAGGAAAGAAGGGTGCTGAATGCGCCGCCTCCATTCTGGGCAACGACTTCAGGATTAAGTCCCGAAACCTTCATGGTGATTTCCTGCAGGAATCCGCCATTGGCGGTAACTTCGCGGGTGGTAAATTTCGCAATGAAGCCGGCAATATAGTGGGCAAACGACATCGACAGGAACCAAACACCCATCA
>CAZFOI010000241.1:0-3565 GCA_964520605.1 uncultured Bacteroidales bacterium | reverse complement strand
AAATTCATGCCCCATTACTATGGATTCGGCATTCAAATGCTCAGCTACAAAAGCGACCGCTGGCTCGGACACCCAGGCAACATTCCCGGATACAATGTGCAGGTTTGGCATAACCCAGAAAAGGACATATCCCTGATCATCTATTCAAACACAGACGAAGGAGGTCCTGCCCAGAACCTGTTGATTGAATACATTACTTTATTTGGAGACATGTAACATTGCCCCAGCAGAGTTTCAGTGTAAGAGTTTGTCCGCCAGCGGACATAGACTGGTCACCTGCGAACACAGATAAGAGCTGATACTTTCCGATTATCTGACAGTAACCCATTCATATAAAATGAGGTATAATTTCTGGCATGTTATCTGGTCGGAAATGGGTGCCCAAACAAAACATCCTGTAATTAGCACATTAACATGAAAAAGCTAGTATTTGCCCTGCTGTTCATTCAGCTCTTCACCTTTTCAGCGATTCTGGCTGCCCGGCCGGAAAATAAGGCCATTACTGAGTTCATTGACTCTCTGATTTCCCTGCAACACAAACCCGGTGAACCCGGGGGAGCTCTGGCCGTAATCATGGGCGAAAAAATTCTTTACCAGAAGACCTTTGGTATGATGGACATAGAGCAAAATGTAGAAGTAAGCAGCACCACCCTTTTCGATCTTGCTTCCATGGCAAAACATTTCACTGCATATGCCGTATTGCTTCTGGAAGAAGAGGGAATCATCGATTTGGATGAAGACATAAGAACCTACATGCCGGATCTTCCTGAATACGAGCAAAGAATTACCACACGCAATCTGCTGCAGCATACCAGCGGCATTGCATCTACAGATTGGCTCAGGCTGATTGCAGACCTTCCCCTTGATATGGAGTGGAGCCATCAGGATGAAATTGATCTCATAAAAAAATATCAGCAATTAAACTTCCCGCCAAATACCGAATTCATTTATTCAAATGGTGGCTATTCAATCCTGGCGAGCATTGTGGAGTCTGTTACCGGAGATTACTTCCCTGATTTTGTAAATTCCCGGATATTTGGGCCCCTGGGCATGAAGCACAGCCTGATTTATACCGGACATCATCTGTCTGGCAAAGATATCGCAAAAGGGTATGCACGCTCAGGGAGTGAATTTCGATTTGTTAGCAGCGTGAACGATTTTAGCTATGGTTCCGGAAACATCTATTCGAACCTTGATGATATGGTTCTTTGGGGACGAAATCTTCTCTCTCCGGTAATAGGAAGCAAAGAAATGGCCCAAAGAATGCTAACCAGGTACAATACCCTGGAGAATGGAGACACCATTGGGTATACATACGGCTTATATGTTAGAGAGCACCGCGGAATTAAGATGGCAAACCATTCGGGGGGGATGCCGGGATTCAGAAGCCTTATCACAATCTTTCCTGATGAAGATTTGCTGATAGTTTCTATGCTCAACAACCAAAATATCATTGCAGGAAACATCAACCTTAGAATTGCAGAGTATCTGCTTCAGGATCAAATGAAGGATCCGGAGCCTGCTGCACCCAAAACAGCCCTTGCCCTGGATTTGAAAAAGATTGAAGGTCTTGCCGGCGAATTTCGTATGGAAGATGGAAACACCATGCGATTGGTAATAGAAGAGGACCAACTGTGGATAGAGCTTCCAGGAAATCAGAAATACCGCCTGTATCCTGAATCCGGTTCGCGGTATTTTATCAAAGAAGCCGATGCAGGCATCAGTTTTGTGGCAGATGCGGAAAATAAAATTAATGTGATTTCATGGTACCAACCTGGCCGGGTTTTTCCAGCTAGCCGGGTGAAAAAAACCACACCCATCACTTTAGAGGAACTGGCCTCCTATACAGGGACGTTTAAACACTCCGTTTTCAATACGGCTTTTCCGGTAGTTTTTGATGATGGAGTTCTGGTAATACAATTGCCAGAGGTTTTTGACACCTATTTGGGAATGAAAAGTCTTAATCTGAAACACATTGAAGCAGATCGCTTCCTTACCGATCATTTGGGAATGGTTGAATTTTCCCGCAATCCGGATGGAGAAATCAAGGGTTTTATTTTTCCGGAATTCGGAAGGCTAAGGCATGCCCGGTTTGTTAAGGATTAGGTCCGTCAGGATTACTTACCAGCCTTAAAGTAGGTAAGTTCTGAATAACCCTGTGAGCGTCCATTCCTGTCGAATGTTTCGCTTCTGACCACACCTACATTTTTTGCTATCCAGTCAGCCGCTTTAACATCGGTGTTCACCATTCTTGAACGGGTCTGGGTTGTGGATGTTACTTTGTAGCATTCGAAACTGCCAGCTTCGGTGGTAATAGTTTCTAAGGCAACCACTTCACGATCAGCAATGATCACTTCCATATTTACGGTAAAAACAGACTCTATTCTTATGCCAACTCTTGCATTGTTCAGTTTTTGTCCGACCTGCATACGAGAGGGATATTCAAGGTTTTCGCCGCTGAAAATTACCTCTGTAGCCGGCATATTTCCAAAGCTGCTGGTGGGTACAAACTGACTAAAGTCGAACTTAATAAGTCCGTCTTCGCAAATCATCTCATAAGATTTTGCCAAAGAAGGCAATTCCGCTCCCTTGCTGTCTGTCCCAATGGATTCAATGGTAAACCGGTAAGCACCATTATCCCGAACTACGGACACCACTTTGCTGCGTTGCCGGGATTGTAAGCGGCCGCGGGAATCGTAAGAAGACATTTCCCACTCGGTTCCTTCAGAAATTACAAAAAATTCATTGCCACACTGACCAATTGCTTCAGGCAAGGCAAATACAACTAAAAATATCAACACCAAAAACGTTTTCATACTAATGGGTTTTAAATTTAGGAAACTGCAAATTAGCAAATTACATCCATACATGCAACTTACCGCGATAAAATTATTGCTAAATCAACTGCAATCCCCCCAAACACTCTAAATTTGCCTTATCACTAACCCATATCCCATTTAAGGAATGAAAACCATCGGATTGCTTGGAGGCCTTACCTATGCATCTACCATTGAATATTATCGCTACATCAACAAAGAAATAAACAAGAGGCTTGGAGGAAGCCATTCAGCGAGCATCATACTGAAATCCATAGATTATGCCAGCCTGCGTAAGTTTAATTATTCCCATTGGGATGAAGCAGGGAAAGTGCTGGAAGAAGCCCTGATTCATCTGGATGAATGCAGACCCGATTGCATTTTGATATGCAACAACACCCATCACAAATCCTACGAATTTGCCGAACTACGGTTGCAGTTAAAAGCACCTGTATTTCATATTGTTGATTGCATGGGTGATCATATCCGCAGCAGTGGATACCGTCGCTTATTGTTGTTGGCAACCAGGCTTACCATGGAAGATGGATTCTATGCAATGAGGTTGAAGCAGAAATTCGGTATCGAGGTTGAGATACCCGATGAGAATGACCGCATGGAAATCCAGAGAATCATCCAGGAAGAACTGGCGAAAGATGCATTCCCGGAAAGCTCAAAGAAACGGCTTCTATCCATAATATCTTCTTTTTCCTGTGACGCAGCCATACTTGGCTGTACCGAACTGCCGCTGA
>CAZFOI010000240.1:0-3567 GCA_964520605.1 uncultured Bacteroidales bacterium | reverse complement strand
GACGCTGTTTGGGATGGGTTTATCTAGGGTCTGATCATGTTCTGTATGCCCTATGCCTACGGGTATAACGACAGAAGGCTTACGGTAACCAAGGCTCAGAAAATATTCTTTATCAGGGGCCGTAATGGCAATCAGGCCATCGGTCTGATGTATGGCTTTCACCTCATAGGCTTCAAGACGTTTCGCCAAAAGCTTCAAATACCATCGTTTTAAGTGACCGGATTCAGATGCTGCCAATCTGCGCCAAATGAAATGTTCAATATTGTGCGCCCTGAACAGAACAGGAGCCCGGCTGTGTGCCCTGATCAAAGGAATATAGGGAGTAAGGTATAGTCCTTCAAGTTGGATTATATTGTAATCATCCGCTTTCAGTGTTTTTTTCAGCAACTGGGAAAATTTCTTGTTTTCGAAGCGCTGAATATTGTAAGATTTTCCCGAAAATAAATTTGCAAAGGCTTTCAAAGGACGTATTCTGGTATCTATGACAACAGACTCAAAAGAGGTAGCATTCACATAATCAGGGCTCAGTAATTCCTGAGGATGCTTTAGTTGCAGGGGGTTAACAGCCAGTACCTTTGGCTTCACACCCTTGTTTAACAGAATATCCGTAATTTGATGCATGGCAATGGATCCTCCATCTGAGGGCGGATAGGGGATCCTGTGACATATCTGTAATACTCGCATGGGCCTTAGGTTTGTTTTCTGCCAGTAAGCCATCTGAACCAGGATTCCAGTTTTTTCAGATAGGCATCGGTGTCCAGAAGCGTAGAGTCTGTCGTTGCCTTGATCGTAAGCAGGATGCCGGCCGGCAACAGCAGGGCAGAAGCAATCCACATCCCCTGGTGGGCTTCCAGAACTCCCTCCCTGACAAATTTTTCCCCGGTAATGGATATTACATGGAATACAGTAAAGAATAAAACGGACACCACCATAGGAAGCCCGAACCCTCCCTTACGAATGATAGCCCCCAGTGGCGCACCTATTAAAAACAGTACGATACAGGCAAATGAAAGGGTGAATTTTCTGTGAAACTCAATCTGATACCTTGCCAGGTTTCTTTTTCTTTGCCTGATGTCCTCGAAAGAGAAATGACTGTGATCTTTGTTTGCCCTTACCAGATTCAAACTTCTTGAAATAACAGAAACCGGTCTGACTCTGCTGTTTCCCAAACTATCGAGATGCCAGTGTAAAAATTTTTCCGGATCCAGGGCTGAGACGAATCCGGAGTCCAAACGGTTAAGGTATCCAAATCGATTCAAATAGGTGCTGACATATTGATCCCGTCGCCTTGAAAGCTCAACTGAGAGTGAGTCTTCAAAATATATCAGTTGCGTAAGATTCAGCATCCTGAAATTGCTTTTAAAAAGTTCCTGATCCGTTCGGTGCAGATCGAATCCACTAAGATCGAACTTTCGCATCTGTTTCTCAAAATAGGTGCGCTGAAAAGGCCTTGCCTGATCGGCCATGTGGTCTCCCATTTCCTGATAATGGACACCTTCATGCAGGGTAAGCACCAGGTATCTCTTGTCTGAGGTCATGGCCATGGTGCCCCAGTTGGCTGTTGTCAGGCTGACGTTTCCCTTGTTTTCTGAATGGTCATATATTTTTATTCCCCTTAAGGTTTGGCCATCTGATTCCTTTTCGCTAACCCTGATAACAAAATTATCTATCCCTTTGTAATAAATTCCTTCCGTAATATTGAAAGCCGGTCTTTGCTGTCTGACGTCGTATAGCAGGGAAAGGCTCCTGAGATTGGCCACCGGAAGCACATTATTCGAAAAATAGAATGCCAGTATCACCAAAAAGAATGAAATAACAACAAGTGGCCACATGATTCTGCTTAAAGAAATACCGGCAGACTTAAATGCCACCAGTTCGTAATGTTCTCCCATGGAGCCCATGGTCATTATAGAGGATAGCAAAACTGCGAGCGGAAGGGCTGTTGGAACCAGGGTGGCTGAGGCATAAAAGAGCAGTTCTGTAATTACATGCCATTCCAGGCCTTTCCCCACAAGCTCATCAATGTATTTCCAGAGAAACTGCATCAATAGAATGAAGAGCGCGATAAAAAAAGTCGCAAAAAACGGGCCTATATAAGACAGGAAAACCAGTTTGTGCAGTTTCTTCATAAATGGCGCCCCCGCATTGATGTGCAAATATACAAAAAATGAACCGGGGCCTATTCCGATCGCCTGATGATGGTGGCAGATGCCTGGGCAGAAGGCATCAGAAGCACATCATCAATATTCATGTGTTCGGGCAAACCGGCTACATAATGCACTACCCGGGCTACATCTTCCGCAGTTAATGGACGGAATCCCCTGTAAACGTTTTTTGCTCTTTCTGAATCTCCTCCAAAACGTACCATACTGAATTCGGTTTCCACAGCTCCGGGACTCACCTGGCTTACCCTGATGCCAAGCGGAAGCAGGTCCATGCGCATACCCTTTGAAAGGGCATCAACGGCATGTTTTGTAGCACAATAAACATTGCCGTTAGGGTAGGTCTCTCTTCCGGCAATGGATCCGATGTTTATGATGTGCCCGCTCAGCTGCTTTTTCATAAGTGGGATGACGGCCCTGCTTATATAAAGCAGGCCTTTGATGTTTGTGTCAATCATTTGGTCCCACTGATCCTGATCGCCTTCTGACAGGGGGGAAAGCCCCAGGGCCAGTCCGGCGTTGTTTATCAGGAGATGAATGTTTTTCCATTCTTCGGGCAGGGATTCAATGGCCTGATGAACCAGGTCACGGTTCCTGACATCCAGTTCAAGGGGAAGTACCTGGCATTGATCGGACTGCAAAAGTTCTCTGCTTAGCGCTGATAGGCGATCCCTTCTTCGGCCACTGATAATAAGCCGGTTTCCGCCAGAGGCGAAAACCCTGGCACATGCTTCACCTATGCCGCTGGTAGCTCCGGTAATAAAAACTGTCTTGCTCATTGGATTGTCTGATTTGCCGCTAAATTAATGGAAATTCTCCTGAATAATGGTGACGGACAAGTCATTGTTGCGTATTTTTGCCACTGGTTTAATACAGAATTCAAATACACCACCATGCAACAATCCATTCATGCCGAAGCTGGTCTGGAAACTGCCAGACAATTGGGACTACTCCCGGAAGAATACGACAAGATCATATCCTATCTGGGAAGGGAACCCAATTTTACTGAGCTTAGCATTTATTCAGTCATGTGGTCTGAGCATTGTTCCTACAAGAACTCCATCAGATGGTTGAAGACTTTGCCTCGCAAAGGCCCGCATCTTCTTGCCGAAGCCGGAGAGGAGAATGCCGGTTTGGTGGATCTTGGAGATGGTCTTGCCTGTGCTTTTAAAATTGAATCGCACAACCATCCTTCAGCCCTTGAGCCTTATCAGGGTGCAGCTACTGGTGTCGGCGGCATTAACCGCGACATCTTTACCATGGGAGCCAGGCCCATTGCACAGCTCAATTCTTTGCGTTTTGGCAACCCTGAGCTTGAGCGCACCAAGTGGTTGTTACGCGGGGTGGTAAAAGGGATTGGCGATTATGGGAATGCCTTTGGCGTTCCGGTGGTTGCAGGAGAAGT
>CAZFOI010000239.1:0-3580 GCA_964520605.1 uncultured Bacteroidales bacterium | reverse complement strand
GGTACCCGAAGGCAGTTCGGTATCGGCCACAAGCCGGGCAAGCTCAAGGGTAGCCAAAGGAGTGGCAGATGCCGGTTTTAAAATGATGGGACATCCGGCAGCGATAGCCGGGGCAATTTTATGCACGGCCAGGTTCAAAGGAAAATTGAAGGGGCTGATGCCGGCAACCATTCCGGAAGGAAAATACTTAACCAGGCCCTCCCTTCCAAGGCCATCTGCAGACCAGTCCAAACGCATATATTCCATAGGGGGGCGCAGGCATTCCTGAGAGGCCACATAAAACGTCTGGGCCGCCCTCCTGACTTCAGACAATGCATAACGCCAGGGTTTTGCCGCTTCCCGGGCTATGATGGAAGCAAAGTGGTCTTCTTCTGCAATCAAAGCCCTGTATATCCTGTCCAATGCCCTGCTTCTGAGATAAAGGGGCATTTCTGCAAGTTTTTGGCGGGCTTGCCCGGCACGGGCCAGAGACAGCTCGTAGGCTTCATCGTCGGCCAGCCAGGTTTGGGCAAAGGCCTCTCCGGTGAAAGCGTTTACAACGGGAAGTTCATCCCCCTTTTCAAGGAATGACCCCCCGGCGAAGATCGGGTATTTTTTCATAGACAAATGGATTACCAGCGGGGAGATGTATGAAATGGAAACGGGCTGTGAAACGCATTGGCACCTGTTGGTCCGAACCCGAATGGATTAAATGGCGATTGCCCTCTTGAAACACCAAACTCAGCTCCAAAGCGCAGGGACCCGCTCACCTGGTAATCGAACCCCAGCATCATGCCCCTGCTGCCCGCATCAAATGCAAATGGATTCATCTGCATTTGCATGAATTGATGGTTCTCCATCCACCCGGTACCTGTTAGTGTTAAAGAAGGGCTTAGCTGATAAGATCCACGGGCATACAGGGTGTTTGACCAAAGCCGGGTGCCTTCAAATCGGGCAAGGGACTCTCCTCCTGCCATATGGGGCGAAATCGGAAACATTTCCCGGCCTGTGCCGGCATGCATCAGAGAAAAAAAGCTTCCAATTTCCAGGCCTAACTTCCGGTTCACGGTCCAGTTAAGGGAGGGAGCCAGACTATGGGTGCGAAATCCGCCTATGGGGCTTCCAAAAACAAATGAGCTCCCCATCTGCAACCCAAAAGCCGGAGACAAGGCGACAATGCCCGGCGACTGCTTGCTAAGGATTTCCTGTGCCCTTATCTCTGCAGGCGTAAAGCAGCTTAGCGTAAGGCAAATCAAAGCCATTATGCATAGCCTGCCTATGTGCATTTTCTGAATACGCTCTCTCATGGCTGATTAGTAATTTGTAACAAAAATAAAAAAAACCCGGAATTTTAATAAGTACCCTATGCACAGGGAGGGCTATTTAACAATTATTCGGATTATTTGTTAATTTTATGCGAAGAAATGCCGTAGTGGTATTATTTATGCTGAAAATGGCAGAAAAAAAAAGCAATAAAAAATTCGATACCGGTCTGGTTCTTAGTGGAGGAGGAACCAGGGGATTTGCTCATCTGGGGGTATTGAAAGCCCTTCACGAAAAAGGAATAAAACCCGACATCATTGCCGGGGTAAGCGCGGGCAGTATTGCCGGCGCTTTTTATGCAGATGGCAGGGATCCTGAAGAAACCCTGGAAATCATTTCAAGCCATAAACTTCTTGACTATCTTGAGTTTACCATACCAAAAAAAGGATTGGTAAGAATGAATGGTTTTGTAAAAACCATGAAAGAGCACCTTAATGCAAAAACTTTCGAAGAACTGAAACTTCCCCTGATTGTGTTTGCCGTGAACATGAACACGGCCGTCTATACCAGGTTCGACTCGGGAGACCTGATTACAGCGGTAAAAGCCTCTTCTTCCATTCCTGTAATATTTCCTCCGGTGAAGATTGACGGGCATTACTATCTGGATGGAGGCATCATCAATAACTTTCCGGCAGAACAAATCAGGCATCAGTGCAAAACGCTTATTGGAGTAAATGTGAATCCCATAGGGCAGATAAGCGAACTGGGCAATCTGAAAAACATAGCCGAACGCACTTTCCACCTTACACTTAGAAATCAGGCATCATCCAAAGAAGACCTCTGTGATCTGTATATAGAACCTGCCGATCTTGACCAGTTCGGGCTTCTGGATGTGTCCCGCGCCCATGAGATCTTTGAAATGGGATACAGGGAAGCCCTGAAAAAACTTGATGGCTAAAAACGCCGGCAGCGAATCACCCTGAGCAAGCTTTTTTTTACCTTTGCTTTCCAAACAACCACCTTATGCCTGCCAATCCCTTAATGATATACAATACCCTGAGCCGGGAAAAAGAGGTTTTTGCTCCCCTGAACCCTCCGTTTACCGGCATGTACGTTTGTGGCCCCACTGTTTATGGCGATGCCCATCTGGGGCATGCACGTCCGGCCATAACATTCGACCTGGTATTCAGATTCCTGAAACACCTGGGTTATAAAGTCAGGTACGTCAGGAATATAACTGATGTCGGTCATTTGGAAAATGATGAAGATCAGGGCGAAGACAAAATCGGCAAGAAAGCCCGTTTGGAACAACTCGAGCCCATGGAGGTAGTACAGTGGTTTACCGACAGGTACCACCAGGACATGGATCGGCTTAATGTATTAAGGCCCAGCATTGAGCCCAGGGCATCGGGCCATATCACCGAGCAGATAGAAATGATCAGGGCCATCATTCTTTCCGGATATGCCTATGAGGTAAATGGCTCCGTTTATTTTGATGTTCAGGCCTATCACAAGAAACATCATTACGGAATCCTTAGTGGCCGGCAAATCGAAGACCTGATGGCCAACACCAGAGACCTTCAGGCACAACAGGAAAAGCGCAACCCCCTGGATTTTGCCCTTTGGAAAAAGGCCGGACCCGGCCATATCATGCGATGGCCATCACCCTGGAGCGAAGGATTTCCCGGATGGCATCTGGAATGTTCTGCCATGAGCACAAAATACCTTGGGGAAACGTTTGACATACACGGGGGCGGATTGGACCTGCTGTTTCCCCATCATGAATGTGAAATTGCCCAATCAAGAGCCGCGAGCAAAAAACAGGCCGTAAGATACTGGATGCACAATAACATGATAACCATTAACGGACAGAAAATGGGAAAATCATTGGGCAATTTTATTACGCTCAGGGAGTTTTTCACAGGAGACCATGAGCAGTTATCCCAGGCCTACGACCCCATGACCATCAGGTTCTTTATGCTTCAGGCGCATTACCGCTCCACCCTTGATTTCAGCAACGAAGCCCTGCAAGCCGCTCAAAAGGGACTTGCCAGATTGTCTCAGGCCCATCGCATGATACGCCACCTGCCCGTTTCCCAGAACCCGGGTCTGGATGTTTCCTCAATATCTGCTCGCTGTGAGGCAGCCTTGCTGGACGATTTCAACAGCCCGGTGGCCATTGCCCATTTGTTCGATGCCACAAAGACAATCCATGCTGTGAATGAAGGCCGGGAGACCCTTGATGCAAAGGGAATCGAAACACTGCAATCCACCTTTGACACCTATTTGGGCGATATTATGGGTATTGGTCCAACGGCAGATGGTGAAAATGCCGGAC
>CAZFOI010000238.1:0-3591 GCA_964520605.1 uncultured Bacteroidales bacterium | reverse complement strand
AACATTTCTGTCCCTGAAATCCTCGTCTACCACACTGCCCCCATAAATGATGGCGGCTATGCCGTGTTGTTGCAGCATCTTGGTACCCAAGCCGCCACGACCGGCCCAGGTATCTACCGGGGTCAGCACTTTTTTTCTGATCGGGGCAGAAGCTATGGCACCAAAGTCAGTAAACAGGGAGGCCGGACCGGTGGCCAGAATGCGGGGATCGTTTTCGTAGCGATCGCCATACATTTCCAGCGCATGCTCCATTAGGGCGTAAACCCCTCCTTTGCCCTTGCTCCAGATATGCTGCAATCTTACCGGATGTAACGCTACTTCAATTTCTTCTCCATGGTCACGGTTCAGGTATAAAACGGATGGTACAGGGGCTTTGCCAACAATGGATAATAGATTGATGCCCAGATTGTCGAACACCAAACCGGCCCCCCCCATGGAAGAAATAAAAAAGCCATGCCAGCAAGGACTGAATCCGTTAAAGAAGAGCCGGTTGGAGCCCGGAAAAATACTGCCTGCCAGCAAACCGGTGCCAATGTTCAGGCTGTCGTACTTTTTTGCCAGGTGTATGCCCAGGTCATTTGGCCCCCAGAAAGGACCAATCTCATACCTTCTGATCTTGTAAAATTCGGTAGAGGCATCAATAAATAAAGTCTTAAGATGGGATTGCTGCATTCTCATAATGATGAATCTTTTTGTTGATGCAGGGTTTTCGTAGAAAGCAGGCCGCAGGCCGCATCAATATCCTGCCCCCTCGACCTGCGGATGGTGGTGGTGATTCCCTTGGCCTCCAGTTGGGCCTTAAAGGCCTGAAGGGTGTCGTCGTCAGGAGACTCGAGCGGGGTGCCCGGAACCGGATGGAACCTCAGCAGATTGATGCGGCAGCGAATGCCATTGAGTATCCTGGCCAGTTCCTTCACATGGGCGGGGCTGTGGTTCATTCCCTTAAATACAATGTATTCGAATGAGATGCGCCTTTGTTTGCCCAGTGGAAATGCCCTGATGGCTGCCAATACCTCCGGAAGGGAATACACATTCTCTATGGGCATGATTTTGCGTCTTTCTTCCTCAAAGGGGCTGTGCAGGCTTACAGCCAGGTGGCATTTGCTTTTCTCCAGGAAAACCTGCATCCCGGGAATAATGCCAATGGTAGAAACAGTTATTCTGCGAGGGCTCATCCCCATACCCCAATCGGCGGTCAGTATCTCCAGGCTGTCCATCACCGCCTCCAGATTGTCGAAAGGCTCTCCCATGCCCATGTATACGATGTTGGTTAGCTGATGGCGCTCGGGCAGGCTACGGATCTGATTCAGGATTTCCCCAGAGCTTAATTGTCCCTGGAATCCCTGCTTTGCCGTCATGCAGAACAAACATCCCATCTTGCATCCTACCTGGGAAGAAACACAGAGGGTGTTGCGATGCTTTTCCGGTATATAGGCTGTTTCGATGAATTTCCCTGATAATGCCCTGTAAAGATATTTCCTGGTTCCATCTGCTGAAACCTGCTCCTTTATCGGAAGGGAAACCCCCAGGGTGAACTTTTCGGAAAGCAGGGTCCTTGCTTTTTTCGAGAGGTCAGTCATTTGATCAATATCCATAACCTCCTTTTTGTAGAGCCATACCGCCAATTGGTTGGCGGTGTATGCCGGCAGGCCAAGGGCGGTTGTTTCCTGTTTTAATTGGGCAAGCGTTTTCCCGAACAGTGCATTCATGGGTATGGGATTAAAAAAAGATTTCTGCCATAATATTGCCAAAAGGAATTCCCCGGCTGATCAGCAGGTCCCGTACTTCTACCACCATTTCGGCATTGCCGCAAAGGTAGTAAGGCTTGTCCGGGAAGTATAGGTTGTTGTTTTGCAGGTAGTCTGTAACCCTTCCAAAAAACATATTATCTGCCTTTACCCGGCTGGTACAGGGATGATAGGCCTTACCCATCAACTCGCTTATCTCATCGGAGAAAAACAGGCGCTCCGGGCTTCGGTTTCCCTGTATCAGGATGTTGCCATCGGTTATGCCGGATCGCATCATGGACAAAAACGGGGCAACGCCCGTACCGGTGGCAATCCATACGGAGGCTTTCTCTGCTGCAGTAAATTTTCCAAACGCCCTGGTGTGGTAAATGGCATTGCCCTTCTTAAGGCGTGACAAACCCGGGGTGAGCATCCCTTCAGGGTTTACGGTATACAAAACCTGAAGCAGGGGATCATTTTCACCGCTGGCAATAGAGTAAAAGCGGGGCTCGCCTTTGGTTTCCAGACCAAGCCCGATTACCTGTCCGGCCTTAAACTCAAAGCTTTTTGGAAAAGAAAGCACCCAGGCTCCGGGAGCAATTTCCCGGTTATCGGTTATATCAGACATGCATGGAAATTCTATGGCCATAGATTGGGCTTTAAAACAAATGTAGGAAACTGCCGCCATATTTCCGTACTTGAATAGTTAAAAAGATTCCCGTACATTTGTGTATATGCGTACCATTTTAAATCTATTGATGCTGTCTGTTGCGGGGCTGATGCTGACGGCCTGCCCCCGGCAGGAGCGCCAGGTAGTATATACAGACCTGAGCGAGCATGCCGGAATATCAGACAGCCTCCCTGCCCGTCCTGACAGTCCTGTTTTGCGTGTTGCGATAGCCACAGTCATTTCTCCCAGGGAGAGTTTTGTGTATTACCGGGACCTGTTCGACTACCTGTCGGAAAAGCTTGGCTACAGCATTGAGTTCAGGCAGCGCAATACCTACGAGGAATTGAATGAATTGCTGGCCCAAAACCAGATAGACGTAGCTTTTGTATGTGCCGGTGCATACATCGAAGGCTCTGATTATGCAGAATTGCTGGTGGTGCCCGAAATCAATGGTCTTACATATTATCAGGCCTATGTGATAGCCAATGATCAGTCTTCCATTCTTCGTTTCCAGGACTTTTACGGGAAACGGTTTACCTATGCAGATCCCATGTGTTATACGGGCAAACTCTATATAGATAACAAACTCAGGGATATGGGACAGGATGCCGAAACTTTTTTCAGTGAGATTTTGTACTCCTATTCCCATGATGTTTCCATACAGATGGTTTCCAGGAACCTGGTTGATGGAGCCTCGGTCAATGGCCTGATATTCGAATACCTGGAGGTATTTCAGCCGGCTTTTGTAAGCAATGTGCGCATCATTGAGAAATCGCCCCATATGGGCATACCCCCCATAGTTAATTCCCTGATGATGCCAAGAGACCTCAGAAATGAAATTCAGGATATACTTACCGGAATGCACCTTGATCTAAGGGGCAAGGCCATCCTGAATCATTTGCTGATAGATCGATTTCTAATTGCCGGAGACACCCTTTACGACGGCCTCAGACGTGCCCGCTATCAATGAAACGGCCAGGGAAACCTTCCATGAATCTCTTCACCAAGTTTGCCCTGGGCATCGGGGCCACGGTGGTTTTGTTCGGGCTGGTAAATGCAATCATTGTAAGAAGTTCGGTGGAACGTTCGCTGAACCAGGAATTTGAGAAAAGGGGGTATTTCATTGCAAGGGCCCTCTCCGAACAGGCGGTGCCTTACCTGCTTTCCAATGATATGGCCGGGCTGAATACCCTG
>CAZFOI010000237.1:0-3598 GCA_964520605.1 uncultured Bacteroidales bacterium | reverse complement strand
TATTTTAATTCATTGTTTAACACTTGTTGATGCTGACATAGGTTCTGAGATCGTCTGTCAGTTCAACCTCCGCTTTCCCTGTATCAGGGACATCCTCCTGGTAGTGTAGTTTCCGGGCCAGGGTCTCAGAACAAATATAATCATTATTGCTCATTATGGCCTCAGATATTTCCGGGTGGGAAGCAACAAAAAGCTCGATATGGTCCGTAACTTCCAGTCCCATCTCTTTGCGAAGGTTTTGTATCCTGTTGATCAGCTCCCTGGCAATGCCTTCACTTCTGAGTTCCGGACTGATGGAAACATCCAGGGCTACTGTCAGTGGCCCATCGGAGGCCACCAGCCATCCGGGGATGTCTTCGGATAGTATTTCCACATCCCCAAGCTCAATGGTCACCTCACCCCCATCCAGCATGAGCATGCGACTGCCTTCTGCTTCAATCTCTGAGATGTCTTCCTGAGAGAAGGCTTCAATGGCTGATGCGATGGCCTTCATTTGCTTGCCATATCGCGGACCAAGGGTTTTGAAATTGGGTTTGATCTTTTTTACCAGTATTCCGGCACTATCTGTCAGATACTCCAGTTCCTTTACATTAACTTCTGACAGAATAAGCTGCTCTACGCCCTGCAATTGCCTGCGGAAGCTTTCATTCAAAACCGGAACCATGATTTTCTGCAGGGGCTGCCTTACGCGGATATTTACCTTTTTACGCAGGGCCAGTACCATGGAAGATACCCTTTGGGCCAGCTGCATTCGTTGTTCCAGGGCAGGGTCGATCAGGCCGGGGTCTGCTGCAGGGAAATCCGTCAGGTGAACAGAAAGGGCTTTCTGTCTGGCGGTAACACCATTCAAATCAGTAAACAATCGCTCACAGAAAAACGGGGCAATGGGTGCAGCGAGCATGGACAAAACCTCCAGGCATCGATAAAGCGTCTGATAGGCGGCTATCTTATCCTGTGAATATTCTCCTTTCCAGAATCTTCTCCGGCAAAGGCGAACATACCAGTTGCTCAGGTGCTCATCTGTAAAAGCCTGAATCATTCTTCCTGCCCGGGTGGGCTCAAAATCAGCGTAACACTCGTCGGTTTTAATGATCAGGGTGTTCAGCTCTGACAATATCCAGCGATCAATTTCGGGGCGCTCTGCCACCGGTATTTCTTCTTCATGATAGCGGAATCCATCGATGTTGGCATAGAGCGCAAAGAAAGCGTAGGTGTTGTAAAGGGTTCCGAAGAACTTGCGCTGTACCTCTGCCACGCCTTCAATATCAAATTTAAGGTTGTCCCATGGCTGGGCATTGGTGATCATATACCAGCGGGTGGCATCCGGCCCATAGGTTTCAATGGTTTGGAAAGGATCTACCGCATTGCCCAAACGTTTCGACATCTTGTTGCCTTTCTTATCCAGGACAAGGCCATTGGACACTACCGTTTTAAAGGCAACCGAATCGAATACCATGGTGGCAATTGCATGGAGGGTAAAGAACCATCCCCTGGTCTGGTCTACCCCTTCTGCAATAAAATCGGCAGGGAAATTGGACTCGAAATACTCCTTGTTCTCGAATGGGTAATGGTATTGAGCATAGGGCATGGCACCGCTGTCGAACCATACGTCTATCAGGTCGGGTTCGCGGTACATGCGTTCTCCTGAAGGAGACACCAGCACAATTTCATCAACAAAGGGCCGGTGCATATCGAACACAGAGTAATTCTCTTCCGACATATCCCGGGGATTGAAGTCCTTCAACGGGTTGGAATCCATGAATCCCGCGGCGACGCTTTTCTCAATTTCCTCCCGGAGTTGCGCCAGGGAACCTATGCAAATTCTTTCCTGCTGATCGGCAGTGGCCCACACGGGAAGCGGAACACCCCAATAGCGGGAGCGGCTCAGGTTCCAGTCCTGAAGGTTCTCAAGCCAGTTGCCGAATCTCCCGGTGCCCGTGCTTTCCGGCTTCCATTGTATGCTTGAATTAAGTTCTATCATTCTGTCCTTGAGCGCAGTGGTCCGAATGAACCAGGAATCAAGGGGGTAGTAAAGTATGGGTTTGTCGGTACGCCAGCAATGCGGATAGGAGTGCTCGTATTTTTCCGCCTTGAAAGCCCTGTTTTCATTTTTCAGTTTGATGATCAAATCAACATCAACCGGGCGTTCTTCTTCCATGCCCTCAGGCAGGTATTCCGGTTTTACATACCTTCCGGCAAATTCACCCATTTCCCTGACAAACTGCCCTTGTTTGTTTACCATGGTGAGCGAACCAAGACCGTATTGCTTACCCATGCGGAAGTCATCGGCTCCAAAACTGGGCGCAATGTGTACAATACCGGTGCCATCCTCGGTTGTGACAAAATCACCGGCAATGATCCGGAATGGATCACCTTCTTCCGGCTGTGCGTAGGGCAGCAACTGATCAAATCGTATTTCCTCAAGTTCTTCGCCCCTGAATTCGGCAACAATGCGATAGGGTATCTGCTTGTCTCCTGCCTGATATCCTTCCAGGGGGATTTCCCTGTTTGGCTCCTGGAAGAACCTGCCAACAAGGTCTTTGGCAAGCACCACGCTTACCGGAAGGTGGGTGTAAGGGTTAAAGGTATTGACCAGCACGTATTGGATGTTTTTCCCTACGGCCAGCCCGGTGTTGCTGGGAAGGGTCCAGGGTGTGGTGGTCCAGGCCAGCACAAAAACATCTGTTGCTGCATGTGTTGCGCCATTCTTGCGGGCAGCATCAAAAAGAAAGGCAGCCTTTTCAGATTCCCTGATGCGGAATTGTGCCGTTACCGTATTGTCTTTGACGTTCCGATAACAACCCGGCTGGTTCAGTTCATGGGTGCTAAGGCCGGTGCCTGCAGCCGGACTATAGGGCTGGATACTGTAACCCTTGTACAGCAGCCCTTTCTCGAACAGCTTTGAAAGCAAAAACCAGACACTTTCGATGTATTTGTTTTCGAATGTGATGTATGGATCATCCAGATCAACCCAATAGCCCATCTGAACCGTAAGATCGTCCCATACATACTTGTATTTCATGACGTCTTTGCGGCAGGCCTGATTGTATTCGCTGATGGAAATGCTCTTGCCAATGTCCTCCTTGGTAATGCCAAGCATTTTTTCCACTCCCATTTCTACGGGCAATCCATGGGTGTCCCAACCTGCTTTTCTGTTAACAAGGTATCCTTTTTGGGTGCGGTAGCGGCAGAAAATATCTTTAATGGCGCGGGCCATAACGTGATGAATGCCCGGCATTCCGTTTGCAGAAGGAGGGCCCTCATAGAACACCCAGGGCTGATGCCCCTGTCTGATCTCAAGGCTTTTTTCAAAAACATGGTGTTCTTTCCAGAAGGCCTTGACTTCCCTGCCAATTCCGGGAAGATCAAGACGCTTGTATTCGGGGTATTTAGACATACAACCTGAATTGATCAGGCAGTTTCGCTAATGCAACAGCAGACTGCCTGAAGTTTGTAACTCAAAGAAATAGAAGAAATTTTAAGCCGCAAAAGTATATAAAATTTGCGACTACTGCAAAGACTTTGCGTATACGCGGTAGCGTTTATGAACCACGCCCTTCGTGCGTTCATACTCTGCCCGCATGCGGGTGTTGTGTTC
>CAZFOI010000236.1:0-3637 GCA_964520605.1 uncultured Bacteroidales bacterium | reverse complement strand
AAACTGGTCCCTGATCCCGTGTATTACATTCTGCTCCCCAATGGGGAAGCAAGGATCCTGAGAAACTTTTCCAGAAGAAGTTTCTTAAGGGTTTTTCCTGACCACAAGGATCAGATCAAACGGGTTTTCAGGCAGCACGGCCTGAGAATCAGAACCCGTGGAGACGCTGTTCAGGCAATGCCACTGATCAATCAGGTGGTATCCCCGGGCGAGCTTTAAAGCTTTTCAATTCTGATTCTGGCATCAACAGCCACCACCTGATCCGGATTCCCAAGCAGGGGGTTAAGGTCCATTTCTGAGATTTCAGGAGCAGCTTCCAGCAGGGCTGACAGTCTGGTCAATATTTCAGCAAAAAGGATTTCATTAACGCCCTTTTGCCCCCTGACACCCTTAATAATCTGGTGGCTCTTCAAGCTTCTGATCATAGACAGTGCCTCATGGTTTCCAAGTGGAGATAATGCACTGGCTATGTCTTTCAGCACCTCAATAAAGATGCCTCCCATGCCGCATAGCACCATATGGCCAAAGGCTCCTTCCCGTTTTGCTCCGGCAAAAAGTTCTATGCCGGACAACATGGGTTGCAATAACACCGCTACGGTCTCAGGAATGGAAATCATACGGGCAAACTCCAGTGTAAGCTGTTCAACGGAAGTCACATTGAGCACCACCCCGCCAACATCCGACTTATGGACCGGCCCAACCACCTTCATTACCAGCGGAAAACCGACAACAGGGGCAGCATTAAGTGCCTCTTGGGCAGTACGGCAAACCATTTCCTTAGCCCTGGGAATTCCGGCTGCATCAAGCAAAGCCTGAATCTCACCCGGACTGAGATAGCCCTCATTCGCCTCATTGATGACTTTTCTAATGACTGTCTCATCAACAGGGGGTAAATCCAGCCCGGCAGGGGCCGGAGGTGAGGCATGAAAGACCTTGCCAAGGGCATGGGCCAGTACCACCTCATCAGGGAAGTTAATACGGCCTTTGGAAATGAATGCCTTAACTTCATCCTGTGCAGTAAGGATACTTGGAAGCACAGGGAAAATGGGTTTGCGGCAGGTCCTCATCCTGGCATCCAGCACATCATATACTTCGTAAACAGGAAAAAGACCCGGTGTGCCAAATATAACCACCATTCCGTCTATGTGCTCGAAATGCTTCTCAGTATAGTCAATGATTGTACCAAGTTGTTCAGCGGTTCCTGTGGCCAGAAAATCTATCGGATTCGCTACTGATGATCCCGGAAAAAGTTTTCCGAGCAGTTCGGAAGCCGCATCACCCGCAATGGGAGGAACAGACATTCCCGCCACTGACAAAGCATCTGTAATCATTACGGCCGGTCCGCCGGCATGGGTAATTACAGCCAGATTTTTCCCTTTCAGTTCAGGATGCATAAACACGGATGCAACGGCAATGAGTTCCTCTCGCCCATGGCAGCGTACAATGCCCGCCTTCCTGAATAATGCATCAACCGCCACATCCGGGCTTGCCAGAGCCCCTGTATGGCTCGATGCTGCCCTGCTGCCCGCCTCGCTGCTGCCTGCTTTGATGGCAGCAATACGGCATCCTTTTCTGATCAGAGATGAAGCGTGTCTGAGCAGTTTTTCGGGCTTGCTGATGGTTTCAATATATAGTAGTTTGACCATGGAGCTTGTTGCCGGGTCATGGCTTTCATCCAGATACTGCAATATCTCCTCCACCCCCAACTGAGCGCTGTTGCCAACCGAAAATACATTGGCAAAGCTCAGGCCGTTTGGGATTCCGGCCTCCATGATAAAACAGGCCGTTGCCCCGCTTCCGGATATAAAATCACATCCCCTGGGGTCGAGTTTGGGAATGGGTGACGCAAAAACGCTATGGTGGTGGGGGGTTAAAATTCCGACACAATTTGGTCCAATCAAAGCCCCGTTAACCGACTGCACCACTTCTGTCAGTTTCTTTTCGAGAACCGCTCCTTCAGGGCTCTCTTCACTAAACCCTGCTGATAAAACAATAAACGCCCTGGTATTTTTCTCTCTTGCAAGATATTCGGCTGTTTCCGGTATAAAACGGGCGGCTATGGCAAAAATGGCCAGGTCCGTCTGGGGAAGCATGGAGAGATCCCTGAAACTCGGGATTCCCTGTACCAAATCTTCCTTTGGATTGGTTACATATAAACTGCCTTTATAACCTCCGTCTATAAGGTTTTTAAGGATTTTCCCTCCTGGTTTGGTGGTGTCGTTTGAACCACCCACAACCACTATACTGTCTGGCTGAATGAGCTGTTTGTTTATCATGGATTCTGATTTGGATTCCGGGTTGCTAAAATACAAAAAAAGCCCTTGGGCCTAAGGCAGATTTTCTAAGCTCCCAAATTATTCTTATTTTGCAGACCCAATAATTTCATAGGAAACTTAAAACAATTTTTACAATGGACCAGACCCAAAAAGCCCTTTACGATTCGTCCGTAATCGCACTTAGAGACTGCATGGGCCTGCAGAAGGAAGAAAGCTTGTTGGTTATTACCGACGAACTAAAACGAGACATAGGCATTGCACTGCATGAAGCCGGAAAAGAACTGTGCAGGGAATCCATGCTGATCGAAATCAAATCACGCGAGATAAACGGGCAGGAACCTCCTGCCGCTGTTGCAGAAATGATGAAACGGGTTGATGTGGTTGTTTGCCCCACATCCAAATCCCTTACCCATACGGATGCCCGACGCAATGCCGTGAAAGAAGGCGTCAGGGTAGGTACCATGCCCAACATCAACCTGGATACCATGGTGCGTTGCCTGAATGCCGATTACGACAAAATAATCAGCCTGACACATTTTATTGCCAAGAAACTGGAAGGCGTTGAGACCATACGGGTGGTTACCGAAAAGGGAACCGATATAACTATGCCGGTTAAAGACCGCAAGGTAATCCCCAGTACCGGCGTATTGAAAAACAAGGGAGACAGCGGCAATCTCCCTTCGGGAGAAGTATATCTCGCACCCTGGGAAGATCAGTCTAATGGCAGGGTGGTAATAGACGGATCCATGGCCTCCATTGGGATGCTGGAAGAACCCATTGTGGTCGAAGTACGCAACGGTTACGCTGAAGAAATTACCGGCGGGCATCAGGCAAAAAAACTGGCAGAAATCCTGGATAAGTCAGGACGCGACGCAAGGGCTGTTGCCGAATTTGGCGTTGGCACCAATTACAAAGCCAAACTTACGGGAATGATTCTGGAAGATGAGAAAGTTTTTGGCACCATCCATATTGCTTTTGGTAACAACCTGACCATGGGCGGACGCATTTCCGTTAACAGCCATCTTGACGGTTTGGTCACTGAGCCCGATGTGTATTTCGACGGGGAGTTGATCATGAAAAAAGGCAAGATGGTTGGCTTCGATATGTAGCGGCAAACTTATGCCATGACCAGAAAAGAACGGTTCCGCTATGTGCTGGATTATTTCTCGGCACACCAGCCGGCAGCTCAGACCGAATTGCATTATCGCAATCCGTATGAGCTGCTGGTAGCGGTAATACTGTCTGCCCAGTGTACAGACAAAAGGGTAAACCAGATTACACCGGCTTTCTTTAAAAGATTTCCCTCAGCTCCTGAACTAGCGGCAGCCTCTCAGGAGGAGGTTTTTGAATACATCAGAACC
>CAZFOI010000235.1:0-3653 GCA_964520605.1 uncultured Bacteroidales bacterium | reverse complement strand
GTTATTTTAAATCATTAAAAATTAATGGTATAGAGCAGGTAAGTTCCAGTCAGATAGCTTCCACCTTTAAAATGGATGCAACTCTTGTGACCAAGGATTTGTCTCATACAGGCATCAAGGGACGCACCAAAATCGGATATAATGTAGATCAGTTAATTGAAACCATTATTTCATTTTTGGATTTTGACACCCATGAGAATGCATTCTTATTCGGAGTAGGAAATCTGGGTAAGGCTCTGATTAATTATAGCGGGCTTAATCAGTATGGACTGAAGATTGCTGCAGCTTTTGACACGGATCCCCGTGTTATACAATCCACGGTAAAAGATGTAAAAGTATATCCTTTAGATGAGTTTCGTGATTTATCCCGAAAGATTCCTGCCCGGATAGGGATAATAACCACTCCTGATTCAAAAGCACAGGAGACCGCTGATCTGATGGTGGCATGGGGAATCAAAGCAATTTGGAATTTCACACCTCAGTCAATTAAGGTGCCTGAAAACATCATTGTAGAGAACACGTCTATTTATTCCGATCTGGCTGTTATTCTAAATAAGCTCAACAAATAAAGCTGCTTTCTAATCTCTTCGTAATCAGTTTTTAGGTAAACAGATTCTAAATTACACCTGCTTGGGTTGAAAATTCCTTTGCAGGGGTTATTTTTATGCTGACTGCCTGAAAAAAGTTTGCGTTGGTGGTATAAAAATAAGATGTGAAAAAATTAACAACATTATTTGGCCGAAGACTTTTAATTGTTTAATTTTGCAAAAGATTTAACAAGATCAGATGAAGATCAAAGATATAGCCCGGATTCTTGATGCAGAAGTACTATGCGGAGAAGAGAAATTGGATTACAGCATAGATGTTGCCTTTGCTTCAGACCTCATGAGCGACGTTTTGACGTTGAAAAGTGATCATGTATTGCTTATCACGGGTTTGGCAAACGTTCAGGCCATACGGACTGCAGAAATGTCTGATATCCATTGCATCATTTTCGCAAGAAACAAAAAGGTGACAGTAGATATGCTGGAGATTGCCCGCGAAAATGAGATGATTGTCCTACAGTGCAGGTATTCTGTTTTCAAAACCTGCGGATTGCTGTATACCCAGGGTGTGAAACCTGTATTTTAAGAGTTATGACTGGCAATATGCATTTTGAATTTAATGTGGAGGGTGGCAATTTCAGCCGCGCCGGATATGCATCAAGCCAGATAAAAAAAATTCTCAGGCAATTGAATGTAGACCTTGCCATAATCAAACGTACCGTTGTGGCTGCTTATGAGGCAGAGGTCAATATAGTTGCACATGCATATAATGGCAATGTCAGGGTGGATATTACTCCGGAACAGATTAAAATTTGCATGGAAGACAATGGTCCGGGAATCCCTGACATTGAGAAGGCCATGCAGGAAGGATACTCAACTGCCAGCAGCAAGGTTAGGGAAATGGGGTTTGGAGCCGGTATGGGCCTCCCTAATATGAAAAAGAATGCAGATGTTCTTGAAGTATCCAGTAAGGTAGGAGAGGGGACCAGGGTAATCATAATCATGAATCTGAATCAGTCAGGAGATGGCCATTAATAATTTCCATCATGCACTAAAATTCCGCAAGGAAGTTTGCATTGGCTGCTCCCATTGCATGAACGTCTGTCCCACACAAGCCATAAGGATCAGCAATGGGAAAGCCGAACTTAGAGAAAATCGCTGTGTGGATTGTGGCAAATGCTACCGTGCCTGTCCGGTTGGGGCCATCATTGTAGAGCAGGATGACTTTAGCCGGATCTTTGAGTTTGATTATCGCATAGCTCTAATACCCAACGTATTACATGGGCAGTTTCCTTCAAATGTTTCTGTTAGTCAGGTTTGTAGTGTCCTGCTCGATCTGGGTTTTACTGACATTTATGAAGTAGAACATGGGACATCCATTCTAAGAAATGCCCTTTCACGCACCTTGGAAGAAAGGCAGGATACCCGACCTTTAATTTCGACATTTTGTCCGGCCATTGTCCGGCTGATACAAGTTAGATTTCCTTCGCTTACTGACAATCTGATACTGCTAAAAGCGCCATTGGATATTACGGCTGCCTATTGTAGAAGAAAGCTTGCTGCTGAAGGGGTGCCCGCGAAAGAGATTGGGATATTTTATATTACGCCATGCGCTGCAAAAATTGCTGCAGTCAAGAGCCCGGTAGGAGAAAGTCAATCCATAATCGATGGTGTAATCAATATGGATTTCATTTTTAATAAGGTATATACAAGTGTTAAACAGGGCTTCAGCGGGCAGAAGGCCTGCCGACTGCCTGCTTTAAAACCATTGCTGCCATATCAGATGCTATGGTCGCTTACGGAAGGTGAGTCATCGGTGATGCCTGGCAGGGCTCTTGCCATTGATGAGATCGGCAATGTTACGGAATTCCTTGAGAAAATGGAAAATGAGGATGTCAGTGATATCGACTTTCTGGAGCTCAGGGCATGCGATCAGAGTTGTGCCGGAGGCATTCTTACCAGTGGGAATCGCTTTCTTGCGGTTGAAAGACTGAAGAAGAGGGCACAAATGGCAAAGGATTCGAAACTTTCGGGTATTCATTGCACCGATAGGATTTTTGATGAATTAAATGGCGAACTTTCTACCGGGAGTATCCATCCGCGTTCTATGGACAAACTCGATGAGAACATTCAGCGAGCCATGCACAAAATGAAACAAGTCAGGGAAATTATGAGGCTATTGCCTTCTGTCGATTGCGGTATGTGTGGTTCTCCCACTTGCAGTGCGCTTGCGGAAGACATTGTTCAGGAAAGGGCAGATATCAGCCAATGCGTTTTTATCCAACGCCAGTATGAAGAAAGGGGACTGATGAGTTCTTACCAGTCAATGGGTATTATGAAACGGATTTGGGGGAGTGACAAGTTTTCCCAGCCCCAATCAAAGAATTGATCCCTGGTTTGAATCAAATAAAAATTGAAACAAATGCAAACAGTAGAAGAAATAGTAAAAGAGCTCAATCTTACGGTATTCTCCGGCAAAGAAGGCCTCTCCAATCGAATAACGGGAGGATATGTTTCGGATTTGCTTAGTGATGTAATGGGAAATGCAGATACAGGACAGATATGGATTACCCTTCAGACACATAAAAACGTAATGGCGGTAGCTTCTTTAAAGGATCTTGCAGCGGTAATACTGGTTTCTGGCAGTAAGCCAGACCAGGATATGGCTGATCAGAGTGAAACAGAAGGTATTCCTGTTCTTGGCACCGATCTGTCCACCTTTGAAATAACAGGAAAACTTTTCCGATTGATAGGATAAATGCAGCAGTTCAGAGTCGACATACATGTTCATACGGTACTCTCTCCATGCGGAAGCCTGGAAATGAGTCCGGCGGCCATCGTTGACTCGGCCAGCAGGAAAAAAATAGACGTTTTGGGAATTACCGATCACAATAGCACAAGACATGCTTTGCTGGTTAGCCGTATGGCAGAAAAAGCCGGTATATTTGTGCTATGTGGCGCAGAGGTCACCACACGTGAGGAAGTTCATTGCCTGGCCTTTTTTGAAACTGCCACACAACTTGATTTGTTCCAGCATTATCTGGATGCCCACCTGCCGGCCATTGCCAATGGTGTGCGTCTTTTTGGTCATCAGGTGGTTGTTAATGA
>CAZFOI010000234.1:0-3670 GCA_964520605.1 uncultured Bacteroidales bacterium | reverse complement strand
GTTCGTAGTTCGCAGATGTTAAATAGTAGATAGTAAGAGAGGGAGGAGAGGGTTTGTCGGTTTTGGTGATTATATTGATAAGTCTGGTTTTTAGTGCCTTTTTTTCGGGCATGGAGATTGCTTTTATCTCTGCGAATAAGCTTAAGGTTGAAGTTGATAAGAAGAGCGGAGGAGTGTCTGCCCGTTTGTTGTCGCGCTTTATTCATTCAGAGGCGAGTTTTATTTCCACGATGCTGGTGGGCAACAACATCGCCCTTGTGGTATATGGCCTGTCCTTTGCCGTACTTGCCGAACCTTTGTTGCTTCAGCTGCTGCCATCTGTTTTACAGCAGGAAATGTGGATACTTCTTATTCAGACCATCATTTCCTCTTTGATTATTCTGATGTTTGCCGAGTTTCTGCCCAAGGCACTATTCAGGATCAACCCCAACCGTTTCCTTACAGCCTTTGCCTTACCGGTGTACATTATATATATAGTGCTCAGCCCTTTGATCTGGATTACCATTGGGCTCTCCAATCTGATTATGCGCTATGTTTTCCGGGTGAAGATAGAAGACAAACGCAAGCCTTTTGATATTGTAGACATAGATCATTTTCTGAAGGAATTTGGCCGGCAGCCCTCAGAGGAGGGCGAGGCCAGTCATGAAATTCAGATATTCCGAAACGCCATAGAGTTCCCTGACGTAAAGATCCGTGAATGCATGATCCCGCGTACGGAAATTATTGCCGTTCCGGAGGATGAACCTCCGGCAAACATCCGGGGTTTGTTTTCGCGCACGGGTTTGTCCAAAATCATTATCTACAAGGACTCCATTGACAATATTACCGGGTATGTTCACGCCTTTGATTTTTTCAGCAAACCCGACGACATCAAATCCATTATCCGGCCCATCATGCTTGTGCCCGAAACCATGCATGCCAACCGTTTGCTTACCAGTTTTATACAACAGAGAAGGAGCATAGCAGGTGTGGTGGATGAATTCGGGGGAACATCGGGAATCATTACCATTGAAGATATCATGGAGGAGATATTTGGGGAGATCGACGATGAATACGACCAGGATGATTTACAGGAAAAGCAAATAAATGCAAACGAATTCATCTTTTCTGCCCGCCTTGAAATAGACTACCTAAACGAAAAATACGACCTCAATTTACCGGAATCAGAAGAGTATGAAACCCTTGGCGGCTTGTTGCTCAGCCACTTGGAAAACATTCCCGGCAAAGGGGAGGAGTTCCGTATGGGCGATATGCTGATCCGCGTTATGCAGGTTAGCCAGAAGCGCATAGAGTTGGTGTGGATGCGCAGGGAGCATTGATTTTATCTCCGATGGAAATATTTTCATATTATTTATGTACTTTTGCGTTCAAATTTTTTTTAAACATAAGATGTTATGGCTGTTATAGGCAAGATTAGAAGTTACTCGGGTTTGCTGATTGTGGTTATCGGGATCGCCCTCGCGGCATTTGTGCTTGGCGACTTTTTTGGTTATGGCCCCAGCGGCAGGCAAACACCCGATGTAGGAAAGATTGGCAAGAACGCCATCAACTATATGGAGTTTGAACGCAGGGCTGCCGATCAGCTCGAAAACCTGAAAATGGAAACCGGCATGACCGTGGTATCGCCCATGGATGCATTCCAGGTGCGCCAGCAGGTTTGGAATTCCATGGTCAGGGAATATTTGCTCGATGCTGAATTGGAAAAGCTGGGCATTAATGTTTCTCCGGAAGAACTCTTTGACATGATTCACGGGCGCAATCCCCACAGCCTGATTGTTCGCAGTTTTACCAACCCTGCCGATGGCTCTTTTGACCCCCAGCAGGTAATCAGCTTCTTAAGGAGTTTTGATCAGTTAGATCCAAGCATCCGCAACCAATGGACCTCCCTGGAGCAATTCATAAAAAGAGAGAGGGCCGAGAACAAATACCAGACACTGATCCGCAAGGGATACCATGTTCCGGCCATCCTGGCTGCCCGTGATTTTCAGGACAGAAACAATTCTGCTGATTTCCGCCTGGTTTATAAAACCTATAGCGAGATTGAAGACAGCCTTGTGAAAGTATCAGACAGAGACCTCAGGCGTGTATATGATGAAAATAAAGAAAGATTCAGAAGGGATGCCTCACGGGGTCTGGAGTACGTGACCTTTACCGTGGCCGCCACCCAGCAGGATATGGACCTGTTGCGCGCCGAGTTGGAAGAGCTTCGCGACGAATTTGTGCAGACAGAAGACCTGGCTGCGTTTGTAAATGCGGTTTCTGATCAGCGATTCGATCCCAGGTTTCTGGGCCGTAATGAAATGTCCCCGCTTTTGGCTGAAGTTTTCCAGAATGCCGAACCGGGTGCCGTATTTGGTCCCTATACCGAAGACAATGCATTCATTCTTGCCCGCCTGGCCGACATTCAGTTTCGTCCGGATTCCATGCGTGCCAGCCATATTCTGGTAGCCTTTGCCGGCTCCCGCGGATCTACCCCGGATATTATGCGCAGCATGGATGAGGCCCGCGAGCGTGCAGACAGCATTTTGCAGGTGGTAAGGCGTGCGCCTGGACGTTTTGGCGAACTGGCCGGGTCTCTTTCGGATGACCTTTCGGCTTCATTCAACCAGGGAGACCTTGAGTGGTTTCCCGATGGCGCCATGGTTACCCCATTTAATGAGGCTGTGGTAAATGCTTCGGTTGGATCATTCCTTACCGTTGAAACTGATTTTGGCGTGCATGTGGTGCATGTTACAGGAAAATCTGCCCTTGCCAGGAAGTATCAGGTGGCCAAACTTACCCGCAATATCGAGCCCAGCAGCCAGACCTACCAGAGTGTATATGCCCAGGCAAGCGAATTTGCCAGTGGTCTTAGAAAGAACAAAAACTTCCGCGAGGTTGCCGAAGAGCAGGACCTTGTGGTTCGAATGGCTGAGAACATCCGCTCCATGGATATTTCCCTGCCGGGTATAGACAACCCGAGACCCATTATTCAGTGGGCTTTCTGGGAAGACACCAAAAAAGGGAGTGTTTCCAGGATTTTCGAACTCGACAACCGCTTTGTGGTAGCCACGGTTACCCGAATGCTTGACGAGGGAATTCCTCCTTTAGATATGATTCGTGATGAAGTAATGGCACTTGCAGTGCGTGAAAAGAAATTTGAAACCATTTCCCAGCAAATGAAACAGGCCGGAACAACCCTGGATCAGGTGGCTGCTGCCCTGCAATCTGAAGCTGAAGAAATGATAGACATCCGTTTTACGGCTGGCAGTCTGCCGGGAATTGGCGCAGAACCTGCGGTGGTTGGAACCGTTTTCGGCCTTGAATCCGGAATGCTGTCATCACCCGTAAAAGGAAATCTGGGCGTGTTTATGGCAGAAGTGATGCGCAAAGATGCTGCTGCCATACCGGAAGACTTAAGCCCCAACAAGCGAATCCTTCAGTCTTCCTTTGGGAACAGGGTTCCGGGAGAAGTGCTTGAAGCACTAAGAAAAAGTGCCAGGATTACCGACAACAGGGTAATGTTCTATTAGACAGAGGCATTACTGACCCCGGGGAGATATCCCTGGGTCAATCAGGTTGTATAGTCCGTAAGACCGCGTTAAGGAATGGTAAAACTTCCTTAACGCGGCTTTTGTTTTGGATAAATTATCCCTATATTAGCTATTCTCAAAATAAACTTCTCTGGGAG
>CAZFOI010000233.1:0-3677 GCA_964520605.1 uncultured Bacteroidales bacterium | reverse complement strand
AGGGCAAGCAATTTTCCCTGTTCATCGAATTTGGGAAGTGAGCCGCAGCCATCAGAACTCATGGTGATGTGTTTCAGGGGAACCCCGGACTCCAGCCATGTTTTGATTGCCCTGGATGGTTTTATTTCATCTTCAGGAAAATACTCCCAGGAGCTGGCTGTAATGTCCAAATATCCGTGTTTGCCATATTGGATGGCCTCTTCAAATATCCATGCGTTCCTGTTGCAATGCGTTGGCAGGAATTGCGTAAGTCTGATCTCGGTAGTTTCGGCCACCTGGTAAAGGGGCCTGAAAGGGTCTCTGGCATCACCCATATGCACATTTACAATGCCCGATTTGCCTCCCAGCATACCCCCCACGCGCGCATGGCCTGCCAGTCTGGCCAGTTCGCCGGTATCAGGGCAGGAAGACCTGTGATCGGAAATGGCAATTTCACCAAGCCCGATTACCTCTTCAATCAGGGCTATATCCTTTCCGGGATCTCCAAAAAATGTGGGAGTGGGAACCTGGTAAGAACCTGTATACATCCAGGCGCTAAATCCCTGGGCCTTTATGGACTTCACTTTCATAAGAACCGATTCCAGGCTTCTGGTCATGCCATCGGTTCCCATGCACCCGATAACAGTGGTGACCCCGGCATCCATAAGGTAACTGAGTTTCAGCTCAGGCGTTCGGGAGGCCGGCCCCCCTTCACCACCGGCTCCGGCAACATGCACATGGCTGTCAATGAGTCCCGGAATTATCGTAAGGTCTTTTGCATCCAGTATGCTGACATCAACACCCTCAGGCATTTGAAGCTTGTCTCCTATGGCCAATACCCTGCCACCACCTATAAGCAGGTCTTTGGTGCCAAGATCTTCAGGGGCTATAACCCTTGCGTTTTTTATCAGGTACATCATAGGCTTTGGGCGTTGACTCAACTGAAATACAGGACAGTACTACCTGAATAGTCTGAGAATGTCATTGAAGTTAACAAAAATCAGCAGGGAAAGCAAAAGAATCATTCCCACCATCTGGGCGTATTCCATGAATTTGTCTCCCGGTTTTCTGCGAAAAATGATCTCATAGAACAGAAACATCACATGTCCGCCATCCAGCGCAGGGATAGGCAATACGTTCATGATTGCCAGTATGATGGACAAGAAGGCGGTCATTGACCAAAAGTGAACCCAATCCCAACTGGGAGAAAAAATACCCCCGATGGTGATAAAGCCTCCCAGGCTTTCAGTGAGTTTTACTTCGGGCCTGAACAGCAGGCGGAGTTCTTTAAAATACCCAGTAGTGGTGGTGTATGCGCGGGAAATACCAGCCGGAATGGCTGCCAGCAATCCATAATTCCGGGTTTGAAAATCAAGAATTTCGTTTACGGGTTTTCTATAGGCACCCACCCGTCCATCCTCAGATACAAGAATGTCCAAATGCATTTCCTGCCCATTCCGCTCTATGGTAAGAATGGTGTTTTCGCCGGCAAAACTGCCTACCTGCATGGCAAATTCATCGAATGACCAGGTATGCCGGCCCCCGATGCCGGTGATGTGGTCCCCAAGCTCCACACCGGCCAGTTTTGCCGGGGAATCATCGGTGAATCCGGTAACAATAAAGGGAAAGCGAATGGTAAAGAAACCAGCCAGCCGGTTGCTGATCAATTTTCCGAAGAAGTCGGGCGGAACCGCGAGCTCAAGCAGCTGTCCCTCCCTCTCAACAGTAACCGTTTGTATGTTGCCCAATACAAATTCTTTGGGAATGTCCATAAAGTCTTCCACTTCCCTGCCATCCAGGTAAAGAATTTTATCGCCGGTTTTCATACCAATCTCAAGTGCCAGGGAATCGGCTACGATGCCATATTTTACATTCTTAGCCGGCAGGTATTGTTCGCCCACCAAAAACATCATAAATATGTAGATCAGGGCAGCCAGGATGATGTTTGCCGTAACACCGCCAAGCATGACTATCAAACGCTGCCATGCCGGCTTTGAACGGAATTCCCAGGGTTTGGGAGCTTGTTTCATTTGCTCCTTATCCATAGACTCATCAATCATTCCGGCAATTTTTACGTATCCGCCAAGGGGCAGCCAACCCATACCATACTCAGTTTCACCTCTTCGGAATTTGAAGAGCGAAAACCATGGATTGAAAAACAGATAGAATTTTTCTACCCTGATTTTGAAAATCCTGGCGGGCAACATATGGCCAATTTCGTGAATAACGATCAGTATAGACAGGCTCAGGAAAAACTGCGCGGCTTTAATTAATACTTCCATTGTATGGTATTAGGGTGTTTTTTTGTTTATTTTTTCAACTGATTCTAAGGCCAGGGATGATGCCAGTCTGGCCGATTCTAAAATGCCGTTCAAATCGGGTTCCCTGTTAAAAGGGATTTCTTCCACGCACTCGGAAACTATGGCCGGTATGTCCATGAAGCCGATCTTTTCTTTGAGAAAGGCGGCCACGGCTACTTCATTGGCAGCGTTCATGGCAGCCGGGATATTGCCCCCCCTTTCCATGGCCTTATAGGCAATGTCCAAACAGGGAAAGCTATGGGTGTCTGGTTCTTCGAATTGCAATACCGGGAATTTTGAAAAATCCAGGCGTTCAAAGTCTGTTTTGATTCGATTTGGGTAGGTTAGGGCATATAGTATGGGCAGGCGCATGTCTGGCAGGCCCATCTGTGCCTTGATGGATCCGTCCTGGAACTGAACCATGGAATGAATGATGGATTCGGGGTGTATCACCACGGAGATCTGATCCGGCTTCAGATCGAAAAACCATTTTGCTTCTATTACTTCAAGGCCTTTGTTCATCAGCGTTGCCGAATCTATCGTTATTTTGCAACCCATACGCCAGTTCGGATGTTTCAATGCCTGCTGCCGGGTAACCTTTTCCAGGTCTTTGGGTTTCATACCCCTGAAAGGCCCGCCGCTTGCCGTCAGTATCACTTTTTCTATGGGGTTGTGAAACTCCCCTGATAAACATTGAAAAATAGCCGAATGTTCAGAATCAACGGGGAAAATATTGGTCCTGTGCTTCTTTGCCAGTGCAGTGATAAGGCTGCCTGCGGCCACCAGGGATTCCTTATTGGCCAGGGCCAGGTCACATCCTGCCTGTATTGCACAGACGGCAGGTTCAAGACCTGCCATGCCTACCAGGGCCAGTAGCACCATATCTACCGGAATAGATTCTGTAATCTGGCAAATGGATTCCCTGCCTGCAAAAACTTTAATTGGCAGGTCTTTCAGGGGCTCCTTAAGTTTTGGATATAAGGCTTTGTTGCCGATCACAACGGCGTTGGGACCAAACTCCCTTGCCTGATCAGCCAGCAGGCGGACGTTGTCCTGAGCCGTAAGAACTTCTACCACAAAAGACTCAGGGTTTGCCCTGACCACTTCGAGTGCCTGACAACCAATTGAGCCGGTAGAACCCAGAATGGCAAGTTTTCGGATTTGATTTTTGGTCATTAAAACACAATATAATCGAGTGGGTTTACGGGATTTCCGTTAAACCACAGTTCAAAGTGCAGGTGGGTCCCCGTCGAATACAGCCCGGCATCACCAATAATTGCAATAACCTCTCCGGCTTTGACAAAATTTCCCTGTTCCTTAAGCAGCACACTGTTGTGCTTATAGACTGAAATCAGGTTGTTGGCGTGCTGAACAGCAATGGTATAGCCTGCTTCAAGG
>CAZFOI010000232.1:0-3677 GCA_964520605.1 uncultured Bacteroidales bacterium | reverse complement strand
CAGCTGTCTTCCATCATCAAGGAAAACCCTGAATAAAAACCGGATGGAATCGGCTTCAACAGGCCCGCGATAGAACACATACCACTCGTCTTTAGGGAAAGGGAAGCTGTATCTGCCGCGTTTTTGTTCAAAAAGTTCCTCTATGCTCAGGTAGAGGTTTTCAGGTTGATAAAACCCAAAAGACGCCAGAAAATTCCTGCTAACCTCTGCTCCCGAACCAGCATCTGAAGAAAGGTCATACAGGGTAATAATCTCCATGGCGGAAACCAGACTTCCTGCCGTGAATATGGGCTCGCAATCGATGCTTATGGCCTGGGCGGGCCTGATCCAGTGCCATTGGCCAGCCCACCAGTCTCCATAATGCCTGGTGGTATCAAAGACCTCCACAACAAAAGCCACAGCCTGCCGGTACAGGGTGTCAGAAACGGTTCTTACAGGATATGCCCCTGAATTGTCCATGGCCTCAACAGCCATATCGGTAAATTCGAATTCAATTTGTTCGTCAACACAACGGGGACACATCACCAACAAATGGGTAAACAGCAGCAGGCTGCCCAATCTTCCCGTTTTTTTTAAAAATGAAGAAAACGACCGGCAAATTGAATGAAAGGGTGATTTGTGGCCCATTTTTTGATTTTGATAGCGTTCAAATATACCCAACATATCCATGTGTTGGGAGGCTTGCGCCTTATTTTTTGTAAATTGCGCCCGTTTTAATGTCATAACGCCAAATTCTTATGGAACGCTGCAAGAATGGATTGTTTCGCCCCGTGGTGATGCTACTGTTTTGTTTACTTTTTTCCCTGCCCGATGGATTATATGCGCGTGAAAATCCCCGTGTTTTTACCCTTACCGATGTGGTCTCCATGGCCAGGGAACATTCCCCCGATGCCCTGGTGGCCAGACACCGTTTCAGGGGAAGCTATTGGCAATTCAGAAGTTACCAGGCCGGCTATCTCCCCAACCTGCGGCTCGATGCTACCCTGCCCAATCTCAACCGCACCATTTCTGCCATTACCCTGCCCGATGGTTCCGATATATTTGTCAGAAGAAGCCTGGCAACATCAAGCGGCAATCTGGCCTTAAGCCAAACCATATTCCCAACTGGCGGGCAATTGTTCATCAGTTCCGGCCTGCAGCGCATAGACCTGATCAGGGATGACGAAACAGTGGTTTCCTATCTGTCAACACCGGTAAACATCGGGCTGAGGCAACCCATTTTTTCTTACAATCCATACAAATGGGAGCGAAGGATAGAACCCTTGCGCTACGAGGAAGCACGCAAACAATATGTAGAGAATCTGGAAAACATCTCCATACGTGCTACCGGACTGTTCTTCGATCTGCTTTTGGCACAGATCAACATCGAGATAAACAGGCTGAACCTGGCCAGCAATGACACCCTGTTCAGGATTGCCGAAGGGCGGTTCTCCCTTGGCCGGATTGCCGAGAATGAATTGCTGCAAATGGAACTCAATCTGCTGAATTCTCGCGCCCAGCTTGATCAGAGCCTGATAGACTACGAAGGGGCCCTGTTTCGTTTCCGGTCTTTCCTTGGCCTGGAAAGCAATGTTTCGATAGAGTTGCTTCCTCCCTCAAATATTTTTGATTTACAGGTTGATGTTTCCCTGGCCCTGGCCGAGGCCCGCAAGAACCGGGCAGAACTTATTGCCCAGCAACGCCGGATGATTGAAGCCGAAAGTGAGGTAAGCCGCGCAAGGGCAGACAGCCGTTTCAATGCCAATCTGTATGCCGTTTATGGCCTTACCCAGACCGGAGATGATTTTTCAAAAATATACCATGATCCCCTGGATCAGCAGCAGTTGGTCATTGGGGTTCAGATCCCCATCCTCGACTGGGGTGTTTCCAGGGGAAGGTTGCGCATGGCCGAGTCTAACCGCGAGCTCGTAAACGCAACTGCCGGGCAGGCTTTGGTTGATTTTGAGCAGGAAGTCTTTCTCAGGGTAATGGAATTCAATATGCTTAAAAGCCAGTTCGAGATTGCTCAGAAGGCTGATGAAATTGCCGATAAGCGGTTTGAAGTTACCCGACAGCGATTCATGATCGGCCGCATAGACATTATTGAACTGAATCTGGCTTTAGAGGAGAAAGACCGTGCCAAGCAGCGCTACCTGGCTTCTCTTAGGAATTATTGGCGCGGATTTTATGAGATCAGACGCCTAACCCTATATGATTTTATGAACAACAAGCCCCTGGATGTTGACTTTAATTTGCTTTAATTGCCCTTTTCTGCCAGTTTGGCCACGTCGATTTCCGGAATGTCTTCCATACACCTGAAATGCCCTTTGGGACATCGCTTGTGCCCAATTTTTGAGCATGGGCGGCAGGATAACCCGCTTACCTCAACAACATGGGATTTGTCTGGGTGCTGCGGCATATAGGGCGTCATGCCGAAGGCAGGAACCGTATTGCCCCATACCGATACAATGGTTTTGCCCAGTGCAGCGGCAATGTGCATCAGGCCGGTGTCGTGTGTAATTACGGCATCGGCCTGGCTGATAACAAAGGCTGAATTGTTCAGCGAGAGCCGGCCGCAGGCGTTGTAAACTCCCGGACCGCATTGTCTGAGAATGTCTTCGGCATTGTCTCTGTCGGCAGGTCCTCCGAGAAGCACAACGGGTCTGGTCAAAGACCGGCATATGGCAACAATTTTATGGTTGGGCATGCGCTTGGTGGCATGCAGCCCTCCAATGGAAAAAGCTATGAATCCTTTCCTGAATTCGTCGGGGTACTCAGGGGGGAAGCTCCTGCATTCCTCGGGAATAAAATAATCCAGGCCTTTCCCGTCATTTTTTATTTTCAGGGCCGATGCTGCCATGAAATACCTGTCAACAATGTGAAGATCGGGGAGCCGGTTTACTTTGAAATTCACCAACAGCCACTTTTCGATGTTGAGTTTGGGAAAAACTCCCGAGGGCTTTCCCAAAGCCAGCCTGATGCGCGCAGACCGAAGGTTGTTATGCAAATCAACAACGTAATCGAAAGATTCGTTCCTAAGTTCCCTGATCAGTGTCCGCATGCCGGTTTTTAAGCGGTGAACCTTGTCAATGTAGGGGTTGGCTTCCAGTATGCCGGCGTGGGCATCCTTGGTAACATAATGCAGGGCGATGTTCTTCCCGGCCTGTTCCTTTATGCACCTGACCACAGGGGTGGTCAGTACGATGTCTCCTATGGAGCTAAGTCTTATGATCAGGATTTTTTGCATCGGCATGCTGGCTAAAACCCATTAAGGAATGGATTCATGTCCCTTTCTTCTTTTATGGTGGTGCCCGGCCCATGGCCCGGATACACTATGACATCCTCAGGCAGGCTAAGCAGGTTGGTTTTAATGGCCTCTATCAGGGTGTCATAATCGCCCGTTGGCAAATCTGTGCGGCCAATCCCCATGCGAAACAATACATCTCCGGCAAACAATACTTTTTGTTCCTCTAAATAATAGCAAATGCTTCCCTCTGCATGGCCAGGTGTATGAAGGGCTTCAATGGCCCGGCCTCCCAGATTGAATTTTTCTCCGTGATCCAGTAATTTTTCAGGCATGGGCGGCTGATTTACTGAAAAACCAAAGGTGCTGCCGTAGGAAACGGCGTTCTCCAGAAAAGGCAGACTGCCGGCATGGGTGATGGGCTTGAGCCCATATTTGTTGAAGATGAACTGAC
>CAZFOI010000231.1:0-3696 GCA_964520605.1 uncultured Bacteroidales bacterium | reverse complement strand
GGATTTCAACAATTCCGAATTCTTCATGTATAGTGCCAATTTAAAGGAAACTGCCCGGGCTACCGGATTCTGGGACGGAGAAGAACCCTTTAAGTTCTGGAAGATAATTAGCGGTCGCAAACCCTATGCCATCAGAGATTTTTACGTTTTGAGCACCCTGGCACCCGGGCTCAATCTCTCTATGGAGATGGAAGAACTGCCTTTCTCTGTTAAACCGGAAAGAAAACTTTCCGTACGCGATGTCATGCGTCTGTTTCGGGCAACCTATGAGGGAACGCCCTGGGATATGACAGCCAATATGATGGTTACCATTCAGAAAAAAGATCAGGATGGGAATGATTATGACACCATCGTTAAAAGCCCGATTGCCAATCCCTGGCTGAGCAACGACATGCGCAACCTGCTCAATGAATTAAAACCTGGAGTGGTAGAAAGGCAAAGGACCATCGCCATAGCCGGATGTTCCTATTCCCAGGTAGTGCAGCTAAGAAGCTGGATGCCCGACGAAATCGGAGGCATCGCCTGGTTTTCATTCGACAATCCGGGTCAAAGCCCTCGCATACCGATCTTTTCCGGCAGCCTGAATCTTCCGGAAAGTTTTGCCATCTGCGGGCAGCATAGATACCGCAGAGATGCGGCCCTGTGGTCTTTCAGGGAGGCAAACCGGCTATCTACCGTTGCCTGGCAAAAGAGCCGCAGCCTGATCGAAGAAGGCATCGCCCATTTCGAGGATAAGGCCTTTGATGAATTGCCCCTGGTAGAAAAAAAAGTAATGGAGCTGCTTCAGCAAGGGGAACAGCATCAAGCCAGACAATATGCCACAAGCTACACCCATGATTTTGCCGCTGCCACCATGAAGCGGTGGGAAGAATACAGAGACAAGCTTTGGCTGCAATTTGGCCGGGGATTCTGATATAAACTATTTGCAAACAACCACGAAAATGAAAACAATCAAGTATTTTCCGGCTCTGGTTCTGGCCTTTTACTTTTTGTCATCAGGAGTGATTGCCAAAACCCTGGATCCTGTCAGCAACCCTGCCCGGGTTGTTGAAGAACTTATCAGGCCCTTCGACAAAACCGACGCCCCCGGAGGCTCGGTGATGGTAATTCAGCAAGGCAGAATAATTTATTCCCGGGTTTTTGGCATGGCCAATCTGGCACATGAAGCTGCTTTTACGCTACATACCCCGACCAATATCGGATCAACCTCCAAACAATTCACGGCACTGGCCATGATTATACTGGAATCAAGGGGAATGTTATCCCTACAGGACGATGTCAGAAAGTTTATTCCCGAGCTGCCGGATCTTGGGCATACTGTTACATTGGCTCATTTAATATCTCATACCAGCGGATACCGGGAATTCCTGAACACCCTGGCCATCAGCGGCAGAAACCTGAACGACCCGATAAGAAGAGAAGAAATCATTCAGATTGTTCAGAGTCAGCCCACACTGCAAAACATTCCTGGAGAAAGGTGGAATTACAACAATACGGGGTATGCCCTGCTTGCCATGGTAGTGGAAAAAGTTACCAATATGGGCTTTCCTGAATGGATGCAGAAAAATGTGTTTGAACCTGCGGGCATGAACCAAACCAGGGTGCGTCGCAATCCAGGCGAAGTGATCCCGGGCATGGCACAGGGCTATGCTCCTGATGAAAATGGATTCAGAGAGATATCCGATCTGTATGCAAGCATGGGGGCCGGGGGCATATACACCAGTATGGAAGACCTTGTAAAATGGTCGCAGATTTTCTACCTCCCTTCCCACCCGCTGCATATGGCTGTGAAACGTTTGCCCGAAACATTCAGACTTAACGATGGCAGCGATACCGGATATGGATTTGGGCTGATGGCGGACACCCTGCAGGGTATGTATCGTTTACAGCACGGGGGAGCCGATGCCGCCCACAGGAGCATGTTCATGCTTTTTCCCGATCTGGAGGCTGCTGTAATTACCCAAAGCAATCATGCGGGATTTCCTAATGATATTTGCGAAAAAACAGCCCTGGCCTTCTTTACTGACAGCAAAACGGTAATGGACCCAAAGGCTGCGACTGATTCGAATGGTTTTTCCTATAACCCTGAGCTTTTCGACAAACTGGCCGGCCGATACGCACTGGAAGTCATGCCCTCATTTATACTTGAATTCAGCCGGGAGCAGGACAAGCTCTACACCCAGGCTACCGGGCAGCCCCGTTTTGAATTATTTGCCAGTTCTGACAGCACTTTTTATCTTACTGTTGTTGAAGCTTCTGTTACCTTTCACAGGGATGACCGGGGTTATGCCAGGGCCATAACCCTGCACCAGAACGGGCATCACAGGGCAAACAAGGTTGAAGAACCTCGCTGGGCACCATCTGAAGCAGACGCAGAAATGTACCGGGGCTTATACCTGAGCAGGGAATTGCAGGCATTTTATGAAGTGGCAGTAAGCCCCACAATGGAAGTAAGTCTGAGACACCGCCGCATGGCAGACCTGGGTCTTAAAGCAGAGGAGAAGGATGTATTTACCGGGGATTTCCCGGTTACCAATGTCAGGTTTATCCGCAATGAAGACGGGGTAATTACCGGATTTATGGCATCAAACGGAAGGGCAGTAAATATTCTTTTTGAAAAACAATAAAATGTCGCTATTCAGGGTCATACTGGCCATCATATTTCCCCCACTGGCTGTAATAGATTACGGCTGCGGGTCTGTTTTGATTGTTTTTATTTTGACATTGGCCGGATGGGTACCAGGAGTTATTGCAGCTTTGGTAATTCTTAATCGCAGGCGATAGCACAACTGAGCAGGATCCCGGGTGCACATTGTCATTTGTGATAATAGAAAGCCGGGTCAGATCTTGGAAACAATTCTGTGAAAAACGTCCAAAGTTCCCCATCCATTGCCATAAACAAAGGCATTACAGCATGGCCTGTTCCCAGGGGCGTAAATAAATCATGTTCTATGCCGAGATCTTTTAGATGGTTGCTAAAGATCAGGTTGTTTGCATGTGTAAAATCATCTGTGCCCACCGCCACGCGGATGCGCAATGGATCCGTCAAATTGGCGGCATAGGATGTTGCCAGGCTCCAGGGACTTACAGAAAAAAAGTAATCCATGCTGTTCCCATACACAGTCCTGAATATATATTCTGCCAGGGCTGCATTCCCGGCATATACCCCGTCAAACAGATCGGGCTGCAGGGGGCCTGCACCCAGCATGGATATGCCAGCAAACAGCCAGGGATATTTGAAACCAAGACGGGCAGCACCATAGCCCCCCATGGAGAACCCCTCCAGCAGGCGTCCCGATCTATTTGCAATGGTACGAAATCCAGTGTCTATCAGTGGCACTAATTCACTGATGATCATGGTTTCGACCATGGTAGTACCATCCTTGGAGTCGCACCACATCCCATTGGGAAGTCCATATGGAAAAACAATCAGCATCAGGGGAATCACTCCCTGCTGCATGGCCGATCGAAAGTGCGAGGTGATCAGGGGAATCCTGCTTTGGTCTCCCCCACTTCCGTGCAACCAGTAAAGCACGGGCAAACGCATTTGGGAGTTTTGTCTGTATGGTTCAGGCGCAAATACATGAAAACTTACCCGGGTGCCGGCAGCCTGGCTGAAAAATGTATAATAAGACAGTTCAGGGCCGCTCACTGAATCTGTTACCCATACGAGCTCATGGTCTTTTGGCTCTTCAT
>CAZFOI010000230.1:0-3707 GCA_964520605.1 uncultured Bacteroidales bacterium | reverse complement strand
AAAGTGATCAATCTTTATCCCTTTGATTACGATTCCCTGCTGCTGTTTGCCTGGACAAAGTTTCAGCTTGGCAAAATGCGGGAAGCAAAAGTTTTATTCAACAAGGTCCTGATGCACAGTCCGGGAGATACATCAGCCATAGAGGGGCTGAATCTTATAAAATAAAAAGCGGGACTGCACCAGGTTTGATGCAGCCCCGCCTGAAAATTTCTCCTTTTAATCCATTATCTCACCACCGGTCCAAAGAAAATGGCATTCATAAACATACGATTGGTGCCATACCAATAGGCCCTGAAGTTGGGATTGTCCATTATGGATATAACATTGCCACGTCCCCGGCTGTTTACCAATACCCCGGCGGTTTCGTCAATCAGGTTTTTGTAGGCCGGATATATGTATCCGCTGACATGAGCGTTTTTGTTAAATATCAAGGGATTGACAAATGGGCTTGATGCCGGTTTGGCCATCACACCGCTGGATACATAAACAGGCAATTGATTCTGACGGTAACCATAAAAAAGCGGATGCGTTGTATCAATGCTGGCCATAAAAATGCTTCCGGGCATGCGCCTTGAACCGCGATAGGCCCCCTGAGATTCATAAGGCAACATTACAGGTTCATCTGATCTTGGGATGGAAACAAATTCAATGGAAGCCAGCCCGCTTCTTTCAAGGTAATTGTTTGCAGATCCCAGGGCCACGATGGTTCCTCCACCCCTGACCCATCGGGCAATGGCTTCGCGACCGGCATCCTGTATGCTGCCATAACCTCCTGAAACCATAATCAAAACATTGTATCTGTCGAGGTTCACAGAGCCAATCCTGTCAATGTCCAACATGGTTAGCGGTATGCCGTAATGGGTATCAAGCAGATGCCAGGCCTCTCCGGCTTCACGGCTGTTAACGCCCTGTCCGATAATCATGGCAACTGACGGACGGCTTAAAGCGACAAAGTTTCCGCTGCCCAGGTTGGTGCCCTCTGCCACAAGACTTGAATGGGCCGGATAGATGCTGATTCCGGCGTTTTCTGCAGCACGGCTCAGTATGTCTGCCACCCTGTCTGCCGGAACATCCTGAATGGCCACGGGAATCAGTATGCTTCCAAATCCGAACGGCATAACTTCTCCATTGAGTTTAATGGAAAACGGAGCCGTAGCCACACGGGTTCTCAAACCCTGGGCCTGTATTTCATACAATGCTTTTGGAGCATAATAATCATCCCAGGAAAAGACATAGGCATAGTCACTGGTGCCTCCCTTTAATCCGCCTTTTTCAGTCTTTATGACATGAACCCTCTCTCCTTTTAATCGATCCAATTGCCTTGACTGGTTAATTTCCGCATAAGGCATATTGAATGCAAGGGGCAGTGTCCAGGTAGACACATCATAAAACAGGCTGTCTTCGAAATGCAACATGGTCTCAAACAATGTGCGAACCATCCGGAACTGTGGCTGACCTGTGGGTACTATCCAGGCACTTCCCGGAGCAAACCGGCCCGGGGCAGCCTGGTGATCCTGTTTCAGGGCATACACTTCTACCTGATGGGTTTTCAGTATATCCAGCATCAGTTGGTTTTTTGATGCATCGTTGTCATCGCCAAACACATAGCCCTTAACCGGATGTTGCCGTGCCTGATCCATGGCTGATGTATAAAACCAACGGAGGTGGTTCAGCAATTTTTCACGCATATTAAATGCCGCCTTCATGCTGGAAAGCGAAACATCAACCTGATTTTTGACCGTCTGAGCAAAATCAATGATTCCATGAATGGTTTCACGGCGATGGCCATTGATTCCTGCCTGCTCGAACAAGATACCAATGCTGCCGTTGATATCCGGATAGGTAGAACCCTTACCGTAGTAAAAATCATCAAAATCTTCCCTCGTATAATACAATTGACCCGTTTTATCAAATGCTGCTGCATGATATCGGGCAATTTCCATGGTCAGATTGTCCGTTTCCCTGGGAGTAAACGGATGTACCCTGGAAGGGATTCCCGGCTGAAAAAAGAAAGTTGAATTGGCGCCAAATTCATGATGGTCTGTATTTACATTGGGTTTCCAGCGATGGTATTCTTCCACCCTGCCCCTGCTCTCGGGATGCTGAACAGGCAACCAGTCCCGGTTTAGGTCGAACCAATAGTGGTTGCTTCTTGAACCAGGCCATACATCGCTAAACTCCCTGTTGGCAGGGTCGGGATTCAGGGTTTTGCCCCGGTGGCGGTTTACCCAGCTGGCAAATCTGTCCTGGCCATCAGGATTCAGGGAAGGATCTATGATAACCACCATATGATCCAGCATATCCATTATCTCCCGGCTTTGGCCTGCAGCAAGATAATAGGCAACCAAAGGGGCCGCATTGTGGGCGCTGGGTTCATTGCCGTGCACTCCATAACCCAATCTGACCACAACCGGCATGCCGCTTACATCCAATGAAGCGGAAGCATTCGGATCGGTCAGTGCCAGATGGCGGGTACGAATTTCTTCAATTCTGGCGATGTTGGCTTCTGACGAAATAATCAAATGAACCAAAGGACGCTGCTCGTGGCTCCTGGCATACTCATACAAAATGGCCCTGGGAGACTTTTCGGCTATGATCCTTGCATATTCCAAACTTTGGGCATGGCTCAGATGCCATTCCCCAATCTGAAAACCAAATATTTTCTCAGGAGTGGGAATTTTCTGATCATAGGAAACCTCCGGCAGGAAATAGTTTAATGGATAATGTCCGCTCGAGATGCCTTTAAGGGGAAGCATGCAGACAAGGACAATCCAGCTTAACAAAATAGTATAACGCTTCATGTTGTGTGGTAAAATGGGTTGATGAATTGTGTGGAAACTGGCAGAGCATCCTCTGTCAGACATGCAAATATAAAAGAATTTGATTGTACCAATACCCTGGAGGACCTCACATTCTATAAGGAAATCAGCACATTGCAAATTATCATAGACAAACAGCCAAAAGGATTCAACCAGATAATATATTTCTGCATAAATAAAAATTCAGGTTTTTTTTAGGGCGGGTATTTTAACAACAATCCTTATATTTACCCCTTTCAAAATCCCAATTTCAGACAATCCGGATCATGAGATTTTTAATTGCCGCTTTGCTTGTCCTTGCCATCATGCTGCCGGGATGCAAAAGTTCCAGAAAAAAAATGAAAACAGCACAAAACCAGGAATTGGCTATCTGGGTTAATCCACAAATACTTCCTGCCTACCATCCTGCCGCAGAGGGAATATTCATGCAATACCCTGAAATCTCGGATGCAGGCATGGATACAGCCGGGCTGGAAGGCTTCTGCAACCGCATGAATGAATTGTTCCGGGAATCTGGAATAGGCTATACAGATGCCCTTGTAATATACTTACTTTTGCATGAATCAGGCCTTCTGGCCAATGAATCCATTGGAATGCCAGATCCCGAAGAGCCCCTTGTTCGCGAAAGCATGGATTCGTTTCAATCAAGAGTTGCCCTTAAGCGGATCGACGAAAATTCCTACGAAATATTCTATCGTAGAACCGGTTGCGGATATACCTATGTTTATGGGACATTTGTCCTTCCCTCAGATACACATTCCCTCAGTATCGCTCCCATTGAAACCTGGCGCATCTCGGTACCCTGCTGAGAACAATGCCATCTGAATTAATAATTTCAAAAACCAAAAGACCTGAAATGAAGAAACGTTTACTATTGCTGCTGCCGGT
>CAZFOI010000229.1:0-3713 GCA_964520605.1 uncultured Bacteroidales bacterium | reverse complement strand
ATCAAACAGACGCTTGGCAATATGAAAGAAGCGGGCACTTTATATGGGGCCATTATATATAATAAGGCGCCCATTGTTTTTCGTGAACTTGAACGCCTCATGGGGGAGGATGCTTTTCGGCTGGCCTTAAAAGAATACCTGTCAGTTTTTTCTTTTGGAAATGCAGACTGGACAGACCTGGCCGCAATTTTTGATCGTTACAGCGAAAACGATTTGCTGCAATGGAGTGACACCTGGATATATGGCACAGGAATGCCTGCCATATACACCAGGGGAATGGATGAAGATTATCTCAGGGCTGCAGATTTCCTGATGGCTTATGAAGACCTTGTGAACAATCCACAAACGGCAGGCAACTTTCTGCCGGAATTACTCCGGGCCATAAGCCGGGAGCAGGACCCGCAGATTGCCCGTTACCTTTTGAACAATCTCAATGGGGTGTTTTGGCGATTTCTGAATTCACGGGAAAGATTGGAAATTGCCGGGATGGCAGAAGGGGTTTTATGGGACAGGCTTTTGTCTGCTCCTGAAAGTGAAAAGTCGATGTATGCAGAAACCTTTGCCCAGATTGCCCTTACTCCTGAATCAATTAATAAGGTAGCCCTGATGGCCGAAGGAAAAAGTCTGGCAAAGGGCTTTGATCCCGGGGAGGAGCACCGCTTTGTATTTGTTTCATCCCTTTTGTTAAGAGAACATCCGGGTGCAGAGGACCTTTACCTGAAATTGCTGGATGAAACCCTGAGTCCTGACAGAAAGCGCAGAATGGTGTTTGTGCATTCCGCCCTGTCTTCGGACAAGGCAACAAGGGACGCTTTTTTTAACAGCCTGAAAGAACCCTCAAACAGAAGGCCCGAACCCTGGGTTACAGAGGCTTTGGGCTATCTGCACCACCCGCTTAGAGCAGCTGCGTCTGCTGTTTATTTGTCCGAAACCCTTAACATGCTCCCTGAAATCCAGCAAACCGGAGATATTTTTTTCCCGTTAAACTGGGTGGAAGCCAGTCTTTTGGGGTACTCAGATGTGGAAACTGCCAGAATGGTGGAGGATTACCTGAGCCAGACACCGGAGCTTATGCCGAGTTTGAGGTTGAAGCTGCTCCAGGCTTCCGACCTGTTGTTCAGAATCTCGGCTGTCAGATAAACATTTTATCGGTGTTTTAAACAATCGAGCAGGTTTTGTGGTTTAAAAGGGTAATAATTGGTATATTCAACTTTTGGAATATCAGCCATATTCATTAACCCGAAAAAACCTGTTTATGAAAAGCGATCTCGAAATTGCCAAGGCGTCTGCCATGCGCCCCATAACGGAAATTGCTGCCAAACTGGGTGTAGGCGAAGATGACCTGCATATGTATGGACGGCACATTGCCAAGCTTCCCCTGAAACTGATTGATGAGAAAGCTGCCAGAAAGAAAAAACTCATTCTGGTAACTGCCATCACTCCTACCCCGGCTGGAGAAGGGAAAACCACAACATCTATCGGCCTTACGGAAGGGTTGAATCGTATTGGTGTAAAAACCACGGTGGTGATCCGGGAGCCCTCATTGGGACCGGTTTTCGGGATTAAAGGGGGTGCTGCAGGCGGGGGTTATGCCCAGGTGCTTCCCATGGAAGACATCAACCTGCATTTTACGGGAGATCTTGCGGCTGTTGAAAAAGCCCACAACCTGTTGTCGGCGCTGATAGACAATCACCTGCAAAGCAAAAACAATTCCCTGAACCTTGACCCCAGGAAGATAATCTGGAAGCGGGTTATTGATATGAACGAACGCGCCCTGCGCGACATCATTGTTGGTTTGGGCGGGCCCAAACAGGGTGTGCCCAGACAGACAGGATTTGACATTACTGCTGCATCTGAGGTAATGGCCGCGCTATGTCTGGCAAAGGACCTGGAGGATCTCAAGGAAAAGTTCGGCAACATCCTGGTTGGGTTTACCTATGATGACCAACCGGTTTATGCCCGGGATTTCAAGGCCCAGGGAGCAATGGCTGCCCTGATGAAATACGCCATCATGCCCAACCTGGTTCAAACAATTGAAGGCAACCCCGCCATCATCCATGGAGGACCATTTGCCAACATCGCCCAAGGTACCAATACATTGATAGCCACAAAGATGGGCTTATCCCTGTCTGATTATGTGGTTACCGAAGCCGGTTTTGCTTCGGAGCTCGGTGCCGAGAAGTTTTTGGATATTAAGTGTCAGTACGGTGGGCTGTCTCCGAACGCTTCGGTTATTGTTGCGACCATCCGTGCATTGAAATATCATGGAGGCGTGAAGCTGGCTGATCTGAAAACCCCGAATCCGGAAGCGGTGGCCAAGGGCCTTGAGAACCTTGAAAAGCACATTGAGAACATCAAGCACTTTAACCTTAAACCGGTTGTTGCTATCAACAAATTTGCCACTGACAGCGACGAAGAAGTAGCCGTGGTTTATAAGCGTTGTGAGGAACTGGGTGTGAAGGCTGCTGTTTGCGAGGCATGGGAAAAAGGTGGGGCAGGAGCTGAAGACCTCGCCCGTATGGTAGTGGAAGAAGCAGAGAAATGCACTACCTGCTTCAAGCCTTTGTATGATTTCGACTGGGATATTGAGAAAAAGCTCGACACCATTGCCACCAAATTGTATGGTGCTGACCATGTGGAATATACCATTCAGGCAAAAAATCAGATCAAGCAGTTTCAGAAAATTGGTCTGGATAAGTTGCCGGTTTGTATTGCCAAGACCCAAAAATCCCTTTCAGATGACCAGTATAAGCTTGGCCGCCCCAGGGGGTTCACGGTAAAAATTCGCGAATTTGAAGTGGCTGCAGGGGCTGGCTTCCTGATTCCCATTGCCGGTACCATCATGCGCATGCCGGGTCTGCCATCTCATCCTTCGGCAGAAAACATCGATATTGACAAGGACGGCAACATAAGCGGTTTGTTCTGAAAATAACTCCAAAATCATTATTCACGGGGGTTTGCAAGCATTGCAAACCCCCGTTGATTATATGTGGACTGCATGCGTATTTTTTTTGTAACTTGCAGCCATTGATGCATTGGATATTTAAACAAAAAAGCCATGAAAAAGAAATTTTCATACGCCTTAATAACAGCCGCTTGTGTGTTTTTTGCACCCATGATTTTGTCTGCACAGCAGGTTGGGGTTCCCACCGGGGAATTCAATCGTTTCTCTGTAGGTGCAGAGGGAGGAATGCTTACGTTTCTGGGAGATGTGAAAATGAATAAAACGTTTCCAGATAAGGACGAAATGCGTTTTGGTGGAGGATTGCAAATGGTTTTCCAGTTTTCTCCTGCTTTTGGCATTCGCGCACAGGGTCTTATGGGGCAATTGGCCGGTCAGCGAAACAATTATTCGTTTGAAGCAGATCTGATTGAAGGGAATCTTTCTGCTTTGGTTAGCCTGAACCATTTGATGCTGCCTCATGCAGGCATAAGCAGGTGGATGAGTTTGTATGCATTCGGTGGGGCGGGCGTTGCCTCGCATAAGACGGTTCTCAAACTTAACAATGTCCAGAGCGATACAGAAGATGCTGCAATTTTGGCTATTCCTGTTGGATTGGGTATGAAGATAAGGCTTGCCGACAGAATAGACCTGCATGCTGAAACAGGGCACCGTATCACCACAAATGACAGAATCGATGCGTTCGTTGGCAGCGGAACCGACAATGATTTGTATAATTATACGAGCATCGGATTAACCTTCCGACTTGGTC
>CAZFOI010000228.1:0-3715 GCA_964520605.1 uncultured Bacteroidales bacterium | reverse complement strand
GTTTCCCGCCTGCTCCGGCGGACCGGCTGGGCGCAGCGGCTGGAGAACCTCAAGGTCCTTTATCAGCACATATATGCCATCATCGGGAGAAGCGCCATCGCCAAGTTTGCCGATGTACATACCCGGACGCATCCGGATGTGTTCCTTCCAATCGAGCGTACGGATGGTCTCTTCTGAATATTGCTCCAGGCTTTGGACTAAATCACTCATGGTATGACTTGGATTTCCCGGCAGCAGGATGCCTGGGAGTTGGTTCAATGCAAATACAAAGATAATGCAAACAGCTTTAACAATGCAGGAGAGATGTGAGGATAAACAGCCGTTTATTAAATTATGTTAAAACACCGTGCTGCAAACAAGGCTCAGTTAAACCTTTACCCTGCGGATTTGTCTTACATTTGAACTTAAAGGTTTAATGAGTCTAAATAAAATTAAGCAAACCAAATGACTTCAACATACAAAAACCTCTTCCGAATTATACTTGCTGCTTTTTCTCTGTTCGCTTTCCCTATAGAATACGCACACTTACTGGCTGCTATTAATGCGCCCGTAGCCATTGCTTCTGAGAAGACATCCGCGCCTTCTTCTGCCTCTTCTTCGGGTTCAAATGCTTCTGCCCTGGGGGTAATCAGTGGCCGATTGATTGATGATGTAACAGGGGAACCTCTTATGTTTGCCAGCATTGCCCTTCATAGTGCAAAAGACTCATTGATAGTGGGAGGGACCATTACGGATGACAAAGGATCATTTAAACTGGAGCAGGTGCCCTTTGGAGAATATTATCTGGGCATCAATTACGTTGGATATCCCCGCAAGGAAGTGGAGGAGATAATTGTTCATCCCCGCCTGAGGACTTTCGACGCCGGCCTGATTTCCCTTGCTCCGGCGGTATCGGTATTGTCAGAAGTAACCGTTCAGGCTAACAGGGAGCTCATGGAAGTTGGCCTCGACAGGCGGGTGTTTAATGTGGATCGCGAGTTAACAGCAACAGGAGGTACTGCCCTTGATCTGATGCAAAACATCCCCAGTGTGGCTGTTGATTTTGATGGAAATTTGAGCATGAGGGGTAGTTCCAATGTTACCGTATTAATAGATGGAAGGCCATCAGGACTTACCGGTCTGAGCGGTTCAGACGCCCTTAATCAGCTTCCGGCCAATATGATTGAAAGGATAGAGGTCATTACCAACCCCTCTGCCCGATACAGCCCTGACGGTACTTCGGGCATCATCAACATTGTGCTGAAAAAGGAACGCAAACCCGGATACAATGGGGTGCTGAGTTTGAATGCTTCTGCCGGAAACCGCTACAATGCCTCGGCTAATTTGAATTATCGCATCAACCGAATCAATATTTTTGCCAATTACTCAGGCCGTCTCTCGGATATGGATGGCTATGGCAACAGTTTCCGCACCTCTTTTCTTTCGGAAACTTCCTATCTGGATCAGCAGATCGATTTCACCAATAAGATGAATTCGCAAAACTTTACCATAGGCGCTGATTTTCAGCCAAATAAATTTAATACGTTTACGCTTTCCGTAATTTACAATTCATGGGAGAGATCAGGGGAGAACGATATGGAATATGCGAGTTTAAACAGCGCCATGTTGCCGACAGGATTCTTTTTGCGTGAATCAAATGATCGAATGAACAACAATGGGTTGAACTATTCCCTTAATTACCGCCGTACGTTTGATCAAAGAAACCGGGAACTGAATGCTGATCTGGTATTCTCAGGTCGGGGAATGAGCCGCACGGAAGAAAACCTGCAGCGCTTTATGGCAGCAGATAAGTCCATGACGGATCGGCCGGATTTGCTTGAAAATACTTTGATGGACGGAAACAACTGGATGGTTTCGTTTCAGACGGATTATGTGCATCCGCTGGGCAAAGACAAAAAACTGGAGTTCGGCGCAAGAGCCTATATCCGGGAAATGGACTCAGATTTTACATTTTTGCGTTACAATCAGGGTGCCGGATCATGGGTTAACGAGCCCGGCCTGAGCAACCGTTTTGTATTTGGCGAACAGGTATATTCCGCTTACGGAACATTTGGGACAACCATAGGAGCCTACAGTTTTCAGGCTGGCCTTCGTGCAGAACAATCTTATGTTGAAGCCGATCAGCGCACAACTGGAGAAGTATTCAATAACAGCTGGTTCCATTTGTTCCCCAGTGCCCACCTGCGCAGGAGCTTTGAAAAAAACCAGTCTGCCCAGCTTAGCTATAGCAGGCGGATTAACAGGCCCAATAACAGGGTGCTAAATCCCTTTGTGAGCTATTCCGACCCATTTGATCTCCAATTTGGAAACCCCCGCCTGGCACCGGAGCTGATCAACTCGATTGAACTTGGATATACCCGGTTCTGGAAAAACACCACAGTGAACCCAAGCCTGTTTTACCGTTACACCGATGGCATGATAACCCGATTCCGCACCATGGACGAAAATGGGATTGCTTATACAACATATGAGAACCTGAACAGGGGAACATCCTATGGGGCTGAAATGGTAATGTCACAACAGATCTTTCGCTGGTACAGGGCAAATGCCACACTGAGTTACTTCCGACAGATTGTGGAAGGCAGTGGCGCCATGATGGAAATGAGAAATGACAGTTATTCCTGGTCGTTCAGGATGGTTAATAACCTTACATTCGACAAAGGATGGAGTGCTCAGATCAATGGGTTTTACCGCTCTCCGGTGGTGATGTTACAGGGAGAAATGAAAGAGATGTATGGGGCAGATGTGGCCGTCCGTAAAAATGTACTCAACAACCGGGGTACCATTACACTCAGATTGAGCGACATTTTCAACACCCAGCGCTTTGCCATGTATAACTTTGGGGACAATTTCACCATCAATACCGAACGTTTCCGTGATTCACGCATGCTCTTTGTAGGTTTTTCCTACAGAATAAACGAAATGGAGAGGCGCCCTCAAAACCGCAGGCAACAGCAGGGCGGAGATGACTCCATGATGGACTTTGATATGTTCTGATTTTTGTTAGGGTTGGTTTTTGGTAGATAAGGGGCTGCCGGGGTGTTTTCCGGGCAGCTCCTTTCTTTTTGTTTGATTGTCTTACTCCTGCCGGTAACCAAACAGGTTTTTGGATTTGATGAATGATGAAACATAACGGGGAACCATGCTTTCCCATTCATGGTCCTGATTTTTCATTTTTCCCAGTACCACATGTGAAAACCAGGGGAGAACTTCTTCACGGCAGTTTGGAATATCCATAACCAGATGATTGCTCAAAAGATGGCTGTATAAGTTGTGCAGTCCATCCTGAACGGGAATGTTCCGGCAATTATATACGACACAGGTGTCCGGGTCCTTTGCAGGGTAAACATACACCCTGAGGTTTTCGGAAAACAACTTGCCAAACGCCTCAAGTATGCCTCCATGCAGGTCTTTGTAATATACCGGCTCAAGAACATTTTTAAAAGTGGCCGCTCCGATGATCATTCGAATTTGTCCTGTTTTGAATCTGCGGAACCATTCAGCCAGTTTGTAGAACTCCCTGAAATTGGAAATCATCACATCCTGTCCCATCCCTGAAAGGATATCTACCCTGTCTAAAAAATCCCTTTCATCAAAAGAGCCTTCATCGATTAAATTGTTTAGGGTGATTTCACACAGGACTTCGGTTTCATCTTTTTTATTCCTGTCAAATCCGACTTCTTTCTTAAACAAACCAAATCCGGCCTTTAGCATA
>CAZFOI010000227.1:0-3724 GCA_964520605.1 uncultured Bacteroidales bacterium | reverse complement strand
GGATAAAAGTATTATTCCATCTGTTGCAAGACAAAAATCTGGTTAATGCACCCCAGCGTATAATTGCCAAAAGAGCTGGAGTCGCTCTTGGGAATATTCCATTGATATTGGAAGGTTTAAAAGAAACCGGCTACCTCATTCCTCTCAACAAAAAAGAATACCTGTGGGAGAAGCGACAGGAGCTGTTGCAACGATGGACAGCCAATTATGCGACACAGCTCAGACCCAAAATATTCAAAGGGCGTTATCACCTAACCCAGCCTTGGCAGGAAATCAGGCTGGCTGCTGCTCAAACATTATGGGGAGGAGAACCGGCAGCCGACATCCTTACCCGGCATTTGCGTCCGGAGAAATACACACTTTATACCCTGGAAACCCAAACACGCCTGATAACAAACTATCGATTGGTGCCCCACAAAGATGGAGAGTTGGAAGTACTTGAAAGATTCTGGCCCCAAAACAATGAAGAAATCACAGTTCCGGCATTGCTAATTTATGCCGATTTAGTTGCTGAAGGGGGAAAAAGGAACCTGGAAACTGCACAAATAATTTACCATGAGCACATCCAGGCATACCTATAAACTGCTGGCCATACCTTACTTCAAAGAAGTTTTTGATATTATTGATGATATCATGCAGCGACACCATACGCCCTATTACTTAATTGGAGCCAGTGCTATTGCTCTGCAACTCCTGAGAAATGATATTAAACCAGGCAGAGGTACTCGCGATGTTGATTTTGCCATAATGACCTCAAGCCATGAAGCATACCGGCTGATATGCAAAGAAATGATTGAAAATGGTTTCAAAGAGAGGGATTTCCCTTGTCGATTTTACTCAGAAAAATTTAATGTGGCAATAGACATTATCCCTTGGGGAGACATCGAGCAAAGCAATACCATCAGGTTTCCTGAACGAAAATTTGAAATGCATGTTTTGGGCATGCGCGAAGTACTCTCAGAGACGATTGCTATTCCTATTGAAGACAAAGAGGTGTATATTCCCTCCCTTCCTGGAATGATCATACTCAAACTGGTAGCCTGGAGCGACCGACCAGAAAACAGGGAAAACGACATGCAAACCTGGATGGTGCAAAAAAGTCTTCCATCGCGAAAAAATGGGCGCAGGAAAAAGACTGGACAGTTGAATATGCTCATAGCATACTGCAAAATTTTCATATGGGTATAGTAGAAAAATGATTGCGCTTTTATCCCAAACAACAAACTTCCATCATCTTAAATCTAATATCTAACGCCTATCAACCAATATCCCGTCTTTTTTCTTTGGTCACATTCCGGAATATTTTAATTTTGTGAGGATGTTTCTCTCTAGTGTCAAACCGAACCAGACATATGTGCGACCGATCGCCGATTGAGATATACAACTTCTACTGGGTCTACGGCTGCGCCGGGAATTTTACATAGCGTTTCTTTTCTATTCCACCATCTGCGTTTTACAATTAAACCAATGCAACTGCAGGAAAGCATGCTGCAAAGGACAGACAAAAACCAAAAAACCAAGAAAAAATGGAAAAGACCAAGAAAAACGTAATCATAATCGGAGCCGCCGGCCGGGACTTCCACAACTTCAATACCTATTACCGCAAAAACACCAATTATCATGTGGTGGCCTTTACCGCCGCCCAGATTCCTGATATCGACGGCCGGAAGTATCCCGCTGCACTGGCCGGTGACTTGTATCCCGAAGGCATCCCCATTTATGCCCAGGAGGAATTGCCCGGGCTTATCAGGGAACTCGATGTGGATGTTTGCGCATTTTCCTACAGCGATGTTTCTTATCAGGAAGTGATGGCCGTAAGTGCTGTGGTAAATGCAGCAGGGGCTGATTTCATGCTGATCGGGCCCAAGGAAACCATGATTAAAAGCACCAAACCCCTTATTGCCGTAGGGGCAACCCGTACCGGATGCGGAAAAAGCCAGACTTCAAGGCGCATCATTGAAGTACTCATGGAACATGGCATAAAAGTGGTTGCCATCAGGCATCCCATGCCCTACGGAGACCTGGTGGCCCAGAAGGTTCAACGTTTTGCAACTGTTGAAGACCTTAAGAAGCACCATTGTACCATTGAAGAAATGGAAGAATACGAACCCCACGTAACCAGAGGGAATGTAATATATGCCGGTGTAGACTATGAAGCCATTTTGCGCGAAGCTGAGAAAGAAGCCGATGTGATTCTGTGGGATGGTGGCAACAATGACTTCCCCTTCTATCAGCCCGATCTGATGGTAACCGTTGTGGATCCTCACCGCCCCGGTCATGAGCTGAACTACTATCCGGGTGAAGTTACCCTGCGTCTGGCCGATATCGTGGTGATCAACAAAATTGACAGCGCAGCCCCTGAGGGCATTCAGATTGTCAGGGACAACATCGCAGCCATCAATCCAAAAGCCGTCGTAATTGACGGTGCCTCTCCGCTGGGGGTAGACAAACCCGAACTGATCCGCGGCAAGCGCGTCCTGGTAGTAGAAGATGGCCCCACCCTCACCCACGGGCATATGAAAATTGGTGCCGGAACGGTAGCTGCCAAAAAATATGGTGCAGCCGAACTGGTTGATCCGCGTCCTTTTGTGGTAGGCAGGCTGGCTGAGACCTTCAGTATTTACCCCAACATCGGCACCCTGCTTCCTGCCATGGGATATGGGCAGCAGCAAATTGCCGACCTGGAGGCAACCATCGCCAAAACCGATTGCGAAGCAGTCGTCATCGCAACACCCATTGACCTGCAGCGCATCGTTAAAATAGACAAACCAACCGTTAAGGTATCCTATGAATTGCAGGAAATCGGCACACCCAATTTCTGCGGCCTTATCTGCGACTTTTTGAAAAAGAAAAAACTGATCAAAAGCGATTGTGGTTGTAAATAAATGATTTAAGGGGCCTTCGGCCCCTTTTTTTTAGCCTTATGCATCACCCAAATAATAACAACATCAACAAAAATGAAGAACAAAAGCCTGGTTTCCATCAACGATTACAGCAAAGAAGAGCAACTAAGGGTGCTCGAGGTGGCCGCTGAATTCGAAAAGAATCCCGTTCAGGATATCCTCAGGGATTACGTGGTCGCGTCCCTGTTTTTCGAACCATCAACCCGTACCCGCCTTAGTTTCGAAAGCGCAGCCAACCGGCTGGGAGGAAAGGTCATTGGGTTTTCTGAAGCATCCAATACCAGTGTGAAGAAGGGGGAGTCCCTCAGAGACACCGTCCTTACCATCGCAAATTATTCCGACCTGATTGTAATGCGCAATCCGGTAGAAGGCAGTGCCCGCTTTGCATCAGAGATTTCTTCCGTACCTGTGATCAATGCCGGAGATGGTGCCAACCAGCATCCCACCCAGACCCTGCTCGACCTCTACAGCATTAAGAAAACCCAGGGCAGGCTCGATAATCTTCATGTAGCCATGGTGGGCGATCTGAAATATGGCAGAACCGTACATTCACTGGTAATTGCCCTGTGCAACTACAACACCACCTTTCACCTGGTGTCGCCCATGGAACTTAAGCTGCCAAGCTCTGTTAAGATGCACATCAAAGAGAAGAACCTCACCTATCATCAATACACTGATATGGAGGAGGTAATTTCTCAGGTTGATGTTCTTTACATGACCCGGATTCAACGCGAGAGATTCTCTGATCCGCTTGAATATGAGCGCATCAAGAACGCTTACATTTTACAGCATCACATGATCCAGGACACCAGAGAAAACTT
>CAZFOI010000226.1:0-3730 GCA_964520605.1 uncultured Bacteroidales bacterium | reverse complement strand
GGAACACCTGTCCTGGTCAGAAATACATCATTTGGATATGCTTTCCGGGGAAGTGCAAAAGCTTACAAACAGGACCAGGTATTTTTCCCCGGCCATTTCTCCCGATGGCAGGCTAATTGCAGTCAGGGAAACAGACTTGCAGAACAATCACTTTCTGGTTTTGCTTGATGCCCTTTCAGGGGAGGTGATAGACAAATTCAGTGCAGAAAACAATGCCCTGATCATGTCTCCGGCATGGCATACGGATGGAAATACCATCGCGCTGATTGCTCAGGATCAGGAGGGGAAGCGCATTGACCTTTTTGACATTCAATCCGGAGTGTTCCAAACCCTTCTTAACTCCGGGCAAACCGAGATAGCCCGTCCGGGATTTGCCACTGACAGGCAGTTGTTATTCGAGGCCTCTTATGCAGGGAAAAACGACATTTGGGCCATTGACCTTGATTCAGGGGAAATAACCCAATGGGTATCATCTGCTTTCGGGGCTGCTTATCCCATGTATTTAGAAGCATCGCAAACCCTTTATTGGAGCGATTACAATTCCGGCGGTTACCGGGTGGTAAGCCATGCAGGTATTCCGGATAATCGCCGGGATATGCAGGCTGTCGAGAACCATGCAGCGAAGCTGTATAAATCCCTGATCAGTCAGGAGGAGGGATTGGTTTCAGCAGGGCAAATAGAAAGGCAGGAGCACCAAAGCAAGCCATTCAGCAAACTGGCCAATTTGTTTCACTTCCATTCCTGGGGCCCGTTTAATCTTGATACCGAAACCAGGGATGGCAGTCCCGGATTGTCTCTAATGTCCCAGAACCTGCTAAGCACGGCCATAACCACTTTTGGCTATGCCTGGGATGTAAATGAATCCCTGGGAAGGTTTTATATCAATCACAGTTACAGTGGCCTTTACCCAACGCTGGATGTTTCCATGCATCATGCCCTGCGCAGGTCATGGTTTTTGGATGAAAATCAGCATCAGACCGATTTTACCTGGCGTGAGCAAGGCCTGAAACTGGGTGCCGGTCTGCCGTTGAATTACAGTAAAGGCCCATGGTTTATGGGGATTACCCCATCAGTTCAATTTGGTTCCTATAGGGTGGGGCGGTCTGCAGATACGCCCGATTGGTTTGAATCGGATCAGGTCCGGTCCCTGGAATACAGTTTTACCGCTTATCGTCAGATTCGCCGGGTGGCCAGGGATCTTGGGCCCCGTTTTGGCCAGATGGTGGATGTGCGCTTTAAGCATGCTCCATTTGAAGGAGGCGATATGGGCCGTTTGTTCTCAACACGCCTGGTCTTGTTTCTTCCCGGAATGGCACCCCATCATAGCCTCAGACTGGGTGCTGCCTGGCAATCCCTGGAAGCAGCTCCCGGGCAACCCAACAGCATCAGGTATCGATTCACTTCTGTAATCTCTCCGCCCAGGGGAATATCAGGCCTTAGCAGTCAGTATCTTTTCGCAGGCAATGCAGACTATCGTTTCCCGATCGCATGGCCCGATCTGGCACTGGGACGCTGGATGTATATTATACGACTATCCGGCAATGTTTTTGCCGATTTTGCTATGGCTGGCGGTGACCCCATGAAAACAGAACCATTGTCTGACACTGTTTTTTCCCGCTACGCTTCGCTTGGTGCAGATGCAAGCATGCGCTTTCATCTGCTGAGGTTCTTTGCCGCATTCGACCTTGGGGTCAGGGCAGTGTGGATTCCTTCAGAAGGACGCTGGGCTGTCAGTATGCTGGCGGGCGTAGAGATTTGATCAGAAAGGATTGTCGAATTCGCTTAATAGCGGTGCGTTACGGTCTTTTTCTGATACAAGAGGGTTTGTAATTCCCCAATCTATTCCAAGGGCGGGATCATTCCAGCGTATCGACCGGTCGAATTCCGCATTATAGGGAGCCGTACATTTGTATACAAATACGGTATTCTCCTCAAGGGTAAGAAATCCATGGGCAAATCCGGGAGGAATGTATAGCATTTGTTTCCCTGGTTCATTCAGTACCAGTTTGAAATGCTTGCCGTAAGTCGGCTCATTTTTGCGCAGGTCAAGGGCAATGTCGAGCACTGAGCCGGAAAGGGTGCGCACCAATTTTCCCTGCGCAAAAGGGGGTAATTGCAGATGCAAGCCCCTTAGCACATGTTTTGAGGATACGCTTTGGTTGTCCTGTACAAATGGTTCACTTACACCTGCCCGGGCAAAATCATTTTGGTTCCAGGATTCCATAAACCAACCCCGGGTATCTGAAAATACCCGGGGCTCAATAATCAGCAAACCCTTGAAGGGTGTTGGTGTTACAAGCATGATCAAAGGTGGATTACTTCACCGTAGGCTGCCGCCGCAGCTTCCATAATGGCTTCGCTCATGGTGGGATGCGGATGTACCGCTTTGATGATCTCATGGCCGGTAGTTTCCAGTTTTCTGGCCACCACTGCCTCAGCAATCATCTCGGTTACATTGGCACCGATCATGTGAACCCCAAGCAATTCGCCGTATTTTTCGTCAAAAATTACCTTGACAAACCCGTCCTTTGCTCCTGCTGCACTGGCCTTACCCGATGCGGAAAAGGGGAATTTCCCGATTTTTAGCGTATAACCGGCCTCACGGGCAGCTTTCTCGGTGTATCCAACCGAAGCTATTTCGGGAGATGTATAAGTGCATCCCGGAATATTATTGTAATCAAGGGGTTCCGGGTGATGGCCGGCAATCTTTTCTACACAAATGATGCCTTCTGCCGAGGCAACGTGTGCCAGAGCAGGACCTGGTATGACATCCCCAATGGCATAATACCCCTCAACATTGGTGCGGTAAAAGTCATCGACCGAAATTTTCCCGTTTTCCATCCGAATTCCGGTTTCCTCCAAACCAATGTTCTCTGTATTTGGCGTAATGCCAACTGCAGACAACACAATTTCTGCTTCAATGGTTTCTTCCCCCTTGGGCGTTTTGATAAGGACCTTGCAGAGTTCACCTGAAGTGTCAACGGATTCAACAGAACTGCCGGTCATTACTTTCATGCCCGACTTTTTGAAAGAACGTTCCAGTTGCCTGCTCACCTCTTCGTCTTCCAGGGGGACAATCGCAGGCATGTACTCGACCAGGGTTACCTTAGTCCCGATGGCATTATAGAAATAGGCGAATTCCGATCCGATGGCTCCAGACCCCACCACAACCATAGAGGCAGGTTGTTTGGGGATCACCATGGCCTGACGGTAACCAATGATTTTTTTGCCATCCTGTGGCAGATTATCCAGTTGACGCGACCTGGCTCCGGTGGCTATAATAATATGACTGGCCTGATAAATGGTTTTGTCCCCTTCAGGAGATGTTACTTCCACCTGCTTGCCGGGCATGATTACGCCCCTTCCGTTCAGATGGTCAATCTTATTTTTCTTAAAAAGGAATTGTATGCCCTTGCTCATGCCTGCTGCAACCTCCCGGCTCCTTTTTACCATATCTTCAATCCGGGGTTTTGCTGCGCCTTCCAATGCCACGCCATAATCTGCCGCATGGCTTATGTATTCAAATACCTGAGCGCTTTTTAGCAGGGCTTTGGTGGGGATGCATCCCCAGTTAAGGCAAATGCCGCCCAGTTCAGCCTCTTCAACCACTGCTGTTTTCATGCCAAGCTGGGCTGCCCGGATGGCTGCCACATATCCTCCCGGTCCGCTTCCGACTACTATAAGATCGTATTGCATATAATAATGATTGTTAGTTATTTGTTTGTCAAAT
>CAZFOI010000225.1:0-3754 GCA_964520605.1 uncultured Bacteroidales bacterium | reverse complement strand
AAGAGCAATTTAATAATCAATTATTAATCAGTGGGTTTTAAGTGCCCACTACTGACAGTTCATATGTACGAAGCACTCAAAGCCATGGATCCGGCCACCCTGAACTTTAATGACGGTGGCCTTTTTGTTTTGAATATTACCATCTCCATCATCATGTTCGGGGTAGCCCTGGAGATAAAGCTTTCTCATTTTAAAGACCTGCTAAAAAATCCCAGACCGGTTATTGCAGGCGTAATTTCCCAGTTTTTGCTGCTGCCTCTGGTCACCTTTCTGCTGATTCTTGCTTTTTGGAAAAACCTTACGGTGGGAGTAGCCATGGGCATGATTCTGGTTGCCTCCTGTCCGGGTGGAAATGTCTCCAATTTCATTTCTACTTTTGCCAAAGGCAATGCTGCTTTGTCCGTAAGCCTTACTGCAATTGCCACCATATCGGCCATATTTATGACTCCCCTGAATTTTATGCTTTGGGGAAGCCTTTACCAGATGGCTGGTCCCTGGTCAGACAATGCGCTCTTACAACAGCTCAGGATAGATCCGGTGGCCATGTTCAGGATAGTTTTTATCCTTCTTGCAGTTCCAATTGTATTGGGAATGCTTGCCAACCATTACCTGCCTCGTTTTACAGAGTGGGCCAGGAAACCCATTCGGATTTTTTCCATTATTTTTTTTATGGGAATGATTGCCATCATGTTTGCCAGCAATTATGACCATTTTCTTCAATTCATTGCCTGGATTTTGCTCATCGTCTTTCTGCATAACGGGCTTGCCCTGCTGAGTGGATATGGCTTGGCATCAGCATTCAGACTCAGTGCACAGAACCGCAAGACAATCTCCATAGAGACAGGCATTCAGAACAGTGCACTTGGACTGGTGTTGATTTTTAATCCGGCCATTTTTCCGCAACATCTTCCGCTTGGTGGCATGGCTGTGGTAACAGCATGGTGGGGAATATGGCATATCCTGGCCGGTCTTGGGGTTGCCACAATCTGGAGAAGATATAATGGATAATTACTGGAAACGTCATTTCTTTAAGGATTCCTTTTTTTACCGATTGCTGGGATATTATATATTCTTCCTTCACCGGCTGTTCTATAAAGAAATTATTGTGGAGGGAAAAGAACATATTCCAGAGAAGGGCCCATTGATTTTTGCCCCGAATCATCAGAACGCCCTTATGGATCCATTGGCAATTTTATTTGCAACATCACGGCAAATCGTCTTTCTGGCCCGGGCAGATATATTCCGGAATCCCCTGCTTAGAAAAATCTTTTATTGGTTGAAGATACTGCCGGTATACCGCATTCGCGACGGAATGGATCAATTGAAAAACAACGACCAGTCCTTTGATGCAGCAGTGGAGGTCTTACAGCACAAAAGGTTCGTAGGCTTGTTTCCGGAAGCGGCTCACTCAGACAAGTGGAGCATGCTTCCCCTTAAGAAAGGCGTTTCAAGGCTCGCATTGCTCGCCGAGTCGAGGAATGATTTTAAGTTGGGGTTAAAAGTAGTCCCGGCAGGCATTTTTTATAGTTCCTATGATAGCATGGGGAGTGTTTTGCATATTCGATTTGGAGAAGCTTTCCCTGTCTCTTCCTTTAAAGAAAGCTATGAATCCTCTCCTCAAAGGGCGGCCATAGAAATGAGGGAAACACTTCAGAAGCGAATGGAACCCCTGGCAATTAATATCCGCAACCTGACGTATTATAACCTGTATATGGAAATACTCAGGTATTTGCTTCGATCAGACCCTGAAAGCAGGGGTCAGGGACGCAAAAAAGCCATCAGGAAATTCAGACTTCGCAAGCAGATCATTGCGTCTCTTGATCGATATGCACAGGGGGAACCTGGCAGAATGGAACATCTGGAATCCAGGGTAAGAAAGTATGCAGACATAAAGCATTTGCACAGGCTGAATGAACGTGCTGTGGCACTCAGACACAATGGTTTGTTTGCCATTGTGCTTCGTAGCATTGGTTTTTTGCTTTTGCTTCCTTTGTTTCTCTATGGAATGATTAACCACCTACCCATCTATTTGATTTCAAGACGACTGATCCGCCTGTTTAAGGACAAGCAGTTTCATAGTTCGGTTAAATTTCTTTTTGGTGCATTGATCGCTCCTGTTTTCTATCTTCTGCAGTCGGTTTTGGCAGCCTGGATACTGGGAGGGGCAATCCCCGGCCTTATATTCTTTGCCACCCTGCCTGTTTCGGGTTTGCTTGCCCATGCGTTTCATCGAAAATGGAAGCAACACCAGACAAACATCAGGCGGTATATGCTTGAGAATTCCAAACCATCGGAATACAATAAGATTGTGATGCTTCGCCAGGAGCTGAACGCCTTACTTAAAGAGATTCCGGGTCTAAGTGTCTGAACACTTTCCTTCTCAGATTATATCCTTTCTAAATTAACAGTATGGCATAGCTGTCCGGTTAATTGAACGAAGGTTTTTGTATTTTTGGAGGATACCACCTACCAATTCATCCGGGCATGAACATCTCCGGTTTTTTTGCTGATGCGTTCAGACAAATCAGGAATTCCCGACTGGCCCGGATTCTTTTGCTTATCATTTTATATAAGTTTTTGATTTTCTACGTCTTATTAAAAGGCTTTTTGTTTCCACGATACCTAAAGCCGCATTATGAAAGTGATCAACACAGGACAGAGCAGGTACTGGAAGACCTGACCAAATCAACATCAAACCCGGAACAATATGATAGAGAACATTGATTTTGCGCTGGTGAACTGGTCGAGGGGACAGTTTGCCATGGTGGCATTTTTTCATTGGTTTTTTATTCCGCTCACAATCGGACTTACGTATATAATTGCCATAGCCGAGACCATATATGTAAAGACCGGTGACAAGCAGTGGGAAAAAATTGCCCGGTTTTGGGCTAAGCTTTTTGGAATAAACTTTGCCATCGGTGTTGGGACCGGTATAATATTGGGCCTGGAGTTCGGCACAAACTGGTCTAACTATTCCTGGATATCTGGTGATATCTTCGGAGCTCCATTGGCAGCCGAGGGCATCATGGCATTTTTCCTTGAATCGACTTTTATTGCCGTGATGTTTTTCGGATGGGGAAAGGTAAGCAAGAAATTTCATTTGCTTTCAACCTATCTGGTTGCCTTCGGAGCCAGCCTGTCGGCCTTATGGATACTGGTAGCCAATGGCTGGATGAACTATCCCGTGGGCATGGTCTTCAATCCGGACACAGCACGTCATGAAATGGTTGATTTCTGGTCTGTATTGTTTTCTCCCTTTGCCATCAATAAGTTTCTGCATACCATTACCTCATGCTTTGTAATAGCATCCTTTTTTGTTGTTGCAGTGAGCGGTTGGTATATGCTGAAAAACAGAAATCTGGTCCTGGCCAGACGCAGCATGGTAATTGGCGCCAGCTTTGGTCTGGTGTCCAGTGTTTTTCTGACACTTACAGGTGATGGTTCAGCCTTTTATGTTGCACAAAAACAACCGGCAAAACTGGCTGCAATGGAGGGGCTCTATCAGGGTCAGGAGGGCGCAGGACTTGTGGCCATCGGGCTAATGAATCCGGGCAAACAAATTGGAGATGACAAGAAGGCCTTTTTGTTTAAAATTGAGATACCCAAGATGCTGTCCATGCTCGGATACCGTAGCGCAGATGCTTTTGTACCCGGCGCTGATGACCTGGTATATGGCAATCCTGAGCAGGGGATACTCTCTGCAGACGCAAAAATGGAAAGGGGAAGGATTGCGCTGCAAGCCCTGGCCAGCTAT
>CAZFOI010000224.1:0-3776 GCA_964520605.1 uncultured Bacteroidales bacterium | reverse complement strand
AAGGTTTGATTATCGCAGGTTTCTGTTTATAAGAAACACCTATCATACAGCATACGTAAGGCCGGATAATTTCATTAAACTTCCATGTAATAAGGGTTTTTCAGTGGTGGGATTTGCCTTGCAATTGCGCAGCCGGCTTTGGGAAATCCTCCTGGACTCGGGCATAAACCAAAGGGCCCTGCAATTGGTGTCTGCGCTTGTCCTGGGAATGCGTGAGGGCCTTGACGAGGAATTAAGGCAGGGGTTTGCCAATGCCGGAGCCGTTCATATACTCTGTGTTTCCGGTTTGCATGTGGGGATTATTTATCTGGTGCTAATCAGAATAATGGGCATATTCAGGCGCATGCCTTTTTATCGGATAACAATGGCGATTCTGCTGCCGGGTATCATATTTATATATGCTGCCATTACCGGGTTCTCAGTGTCGGTAATGAGGGCCTCTGTAATGTTTGCGATAATGATCCTGACAAGGGTACTTGGACGGAAAACCCATACCCTGCAATCCCTTTCCCTTTCAGCATTTGTTTTACTGCTCTACAACCCTGGCTATCTTGGATATACAGGTTTTCAGCTCTCATACCTGGCGGTTTTGGGCATTGTTCTGTTTCAGCCTTATTTTGCAAAGCATTGCCGCAGTTGGCCGGGTGGTCTCAGGCAGGCAGGTGAATTGATGGGGGTATCCCTGGCAGCTCAAATGGCCTCAGCCCCTGTGGTAATGCATGCTTTTGGAACATTCCCGAACTATTTCCTGTTTGCCAATCTGATCGGGGTCCCCATGGCCACCATTGTTCTGTATGCAGCCCTTGCTGCCTTATCATTTCATGGCATTCCGGTAATATCATTATTGCTTTTCCGGGTATTGGAATTTGCCATATGGATGCTCGCTGAATCCATGATTATGATCCAGTCATTGCCAGGTTCTTCAACACAGGGAATCTGGCTTACTTTTACAGAGTTGTGTTTGTTATATGTCATTCTGATTGCCCTTTACCTGCTGCTTATTGCCCGGAGGTCTATGGCCATGTTTCTGTTGTTGGTCTCTGGCATGCTGCTTTCTTTTTCAATCATGTCAAGAAGCATAGGGAATGCACATTATACATCTTTAGTGGTATTCAAAGAGCGCGAATCAAACAGGATTGCGTTTGTCCATGGGAGGCAGTCAGGAAGCCTGATATGCGGCAATGTGAACGATGAAATCCCTTATGGGCCAGGTGTGTCAAGGGATTATTTTCATGCCAGGGGCATTACCTCCAGGGATGTGATTTTGTGTTGCGACACTTCAATTTATACAGGGAAATATGGTCTTATCAGGAAACAGATGCTGGTATCATTTAAGAGCATCAGGTTGATGTGGTTGTGTGATCATACCAAGGGCCATGAAAACTCCCTTTATCAAAATATGGAGGTGTTTGATTCCTCTTTCTGGAACCCTGACATGCCCGTGACCCGCCTGCTGGTAGTCAGTGGAAATGTCTCCCCCCTCTGGGCATTATATCTGCCTTATATAAAACCTGATAAGGTTATTGCCGCCAGGGGATTGCCGGTTCAGGAGCGAATGCATTGGGCCAATCATTGTCGAATGCACAATATCCTTTTTCATGATACCGAACGCTCAGGAGCCTTTATATTACAACCCGAATCAGAATATAGTCAGCAGCGTTCCTACAAGAAGGGGAACCAGCATCGTTAAAACAATCCCATGAAACAGGGCAACCATGGCAAATTCCTTCCCTGATACCTTAACGATAATGGGAAGGGTTGTGTCCATGCTGGTAGCACCTGCTGCCACAACCGGTGCCAGTTTCCCGAACATCCATGCCAGAAGGGGACTGAACACAAGCGTAATTACTTCGCGCATTACATTAGACAGCAGGGCCACAACGCCCAATGCCTCACTATGCATTTCAGAGATAATTACACTGGAAAGGCTGTAATAACCAAATCCTGAACCAACTGCCAGTGCCTCAATAATGCTCAATGAGGGCATCAGCATGCTGATTGCTGCCACAGCCAAAAGGGTCCCGCTAATGGTAAGCAGGGGTATCAACATAAGGCTTTTCCATTTGCCCCTTAATGTCTGTAAAGATGCTGTATCTGCGCCAATGCTTATTCCCACAAGGAACATGAGCAAATAAAGTGCATACATGCTCAAGGATCCGGGAGCCTGAATTACAGGAAGTATTCCGGCATAGCCCGAAAGAAGTCCTGCCGAGAAAAACAACAATATGATCAGACTGGAGCGCATTCAGGATTGCTTTGGTTTATTAAACCAGTACTTCCAGGCTATCCAGGCCAGTATCACGCTACCGCTGATGCCGGATATACTAAGGATGAATGCCTGGGCTCCCAAAGACCCGAGTTGTGAGACAATAAGCTTGTCAGACCCAATAGAAAATCCAAGCAGGGCAAGCAAAAGATAGATGCTGATAAGGATCAGCCTGTCTACGGCAGGGAGCCAGTTTCTGCGATTACGGATTGCCCATCCGCAAAACAGTCCCGCCAACATGATGAGAACGATCTGTACCATTTCTTTATCGCATTCTGCCACGCAATAAAAGAACCTGACCTGCCCGGGGTTCCTGTGGAGGTGTCATCTGATTGCGCTGGTATAGGTTTTGAAGGCGAATTCCATATTTCTGCGAGATATCGTACATGCTTTCTCCCGGAGTTGCCTGATGGGTGTTTTGCGAGCCCCTGCGTCGTTTGGGCTGAAGGTATACCATCTGACCCGGTCTCAGTTCTCGTCCATCTTCCAGTTCGTTGTATCTTCGGATTTGCCAGGCCCAATAGCCCAATTCAGCTGCCAGGGATTCCGGGGTGTCGCCCGGACGGGCAATTATGTATCGAATTCGGTTGTTGGAAAGTTCCTGCCTAGGACCCGTAACTGCAAATGTGGGCTCCTCTGTTCTTTGCGCAGAGACTCCGGAACGATTGTTGGGGGAAATTCTTCCAGCCGGTAATTCTGCGGCAACATTCATTCCCCATCTGTCATATTGATGCAACTGATGTTCTTCAATAATCCGGATCAGGTGTTCCGGATAATTCGGGTTGGTGGCATAGCCGGCAGATCGCAAACCATGGGCCCAGGCTCGGTAATCCAATGGATCCAACTGAAACAAAAATGCATATCTTGGCCGGGTTCTAAGGAATTGTGAGTGGTCCAGCCATGATTCAACCGGATCGTTATACATTCGGAAGCACTCGCCTTTTTCATCATCATCATAAAGGTATCCCCTTCCTGGCCAACCATGACATTTTATACCAAAATGGTTGTTTGCATTAACAGCTAGTTCGCTGTTGCCAAATGCCGATTCGAGAATGCCCTGGGCGAGTTTGATACTGGCCGGGATGCCGTGTTGTCTCATTTCCTGAATCGCCAGAGCCCGGTAGGTTTCAATAAATTCAGAGATGGTTATTCTTTGTTGAGCATACAGGCGAAGTGGCAGCAATCCTGCAAGGATAAGTATAATGCCAAGGTACTTTTTATAATTGATGGTAATTTTTTGCTTCATAAACACTATTTTTGAGCTTCCCCATGTGGGTGCGGTATCTACTTTAGAAAGGCAAAAATACACCAAAACACCATTGGAACATCTGAGGCTTGTAAAAAAGTACTTCCCGGAAATATCAGCCGGGATTGCTGATAAACTGGTTGTATTCTGTGAATTGTTTACTCAATGGAACCAAAAAATAAACCTTGTATCAAGGAAGGACATCGTTTGGTTTGAAGAAAGACATCTGCTGCATTCTCTTGCCATTTTAAAGACGGTTTCATT
>CAZFOI010000223.1:0-3801 GCA_964520605.1 uncultured Bacteroidales bacterium | reverse complement strand
AAGAAACATGTGCGCCGCCCCGATGGCAGCTACATTCGTTTCGACGACAATGCAGTGGTATTGCTCACTGCCAATGAAGAAATGCGCGGAACACGTATATTCGGCCCCGTGGCCAGGGAATTACGTGAAAAACAGTTCATGAAAATTGTTTCATTGGCACCTGAGGTGCTCTAACAAGAAAACAGGCAAACTATGCAGTCTAAAATTCATATTAAAAAAGGCGACACTGTAAGGGTAATCGCCGGAAACGAAAAGGGCTCTGAAGGCAAGGTGCTTGTTGTAGACCGTAAGAACTACAGGGCCATTGTGGAGGGTGTTAATCTTGTAAGCAAGCACACCAAGCCCAATGCTGCCAATCCTCAGGGAGGCATTATCAAGAAGGAAGCTTCCGTTCATATTTCCAATCTGATGATTGTAGATTCGAAAGGCAATGCCACCAGAATCGGACGGAAACTTGACGACAATAACAAACTGGTTCGTTATTCCAAAAAGACAGGGGAGGTAATCAAGTAATGAGCTATATTCCAAGACTTAAGAAAAAATATCAGGAAGAAATTATTCCTTCTCTGATGCAAGAATTTGCGCTCAAGAACCAGATGGAGGTTCCCAAGCTTTTAAAGATCTGTCTGAATCAGGGTGTTGGTACAGCCATCACTGACAAAAAACTGATTGAGACTGCGGTAGAAGAAATGACAGCCATTTCCGGTCAGCGCGCTGTTGCCACCAGGTCAAAAAAGGACGTTTCCAATTTTAAACTGCGCAGAGGCATGCCCATTGGGGTACGCGTAACCCTTCGTGGTGATAAAATGTACGAATTCCTTGACAGACTCGTGGCTGTATCCCTTCCACGTATCAGAGATTTTAAAGGGGTTAATGACAAGGGCTTCGATGGAAAAGGCAATTACACCCTTGGTGTTCCCGAGCAGATCATTTTTCCCGAGATCAATATAGACAAGGTAACCCGCATCAATGGGATGGACGTTACATTTGTTACTTCTGCCCAGAATGACAAGGAAGCGTTTGCGCTCCTGCGCGAGTTTGGTGTACCGTTCAAAAACCTGAAAAAATAACGTAAAGGAATGGCAAAAGAATCAATCAAAGCCAGAGAGCTTAAGAGAATGAAACTGGTGGCCAAATACGCCGCCAAACGTGCTGACCTTAAGGCAAAGGGAGACTGGGAAGGTTTGCAGAAGCTTCCTAAGAATGCTTCCCCGGTCAGATTGCACAATCGTTGCAAGCTTACCGGACGCCCGAAAGGTTACATGCGTCAGTTTGGGATTTCTCGTATTAATTTCCGCGAGATGGCCAACTCCGGTCTCATCCCCGGAGTAACCAAATCCAGTTGGTAGCATTTATTCAATTTTATTTAATTATACAATGACAACCGATCCAATTGCAGATTATCTGACAAGAATAAGGAATGCCATTAAGGCCAATCACAGGATTGTAGAAATTCCTGCATCAAATCTCAAGAAGGGGATCACCAAGATTCTTTTTGAAAAGGGTTATATCCTCAATTACAAATTTGAGGATGAAACTACTCCGGCTACCATCAAGATTGCCTTGAAGTACCACCCGGTTAGCAAACAACCCGCTATTAGTGAAATAACCAGGGTCAGCCGCCCGGGGCTTCGCCGCTATTGCGGTGCTGATGAGCTCCCCAGGGTGCTCAATGGCCTTGGAATTGCCATTATTTCAACTTCCAGGGGTTTGATTACCGATAAGGAAGCACGCCAATTAAAGGTTGGTGGTGAAGTTATTTGTTATGTTAGCTAACAGGAGGAGGGAATTATGTCAAGAATAGGAAAAAAACCAATCCAGATTCCCACAGGCGTTACCGTAACGGTATCACCTTCGAACCTGGTTATTGTGAAAGGACCCAAAGGAGAACTCAACCAACAGGTTGATAAAGACATCACCATTAAGGTAGAAGGAAATGTCCTAAGCGTTGAGCGTCCCACTGATCAGAAGCGTCACAGATCATTGCACGGATTGTATCGTGCATTGCTACAGAATATGGTTACCGGAGTATCAGAAGGTTTTAAGATTGTACAGGAACTTGTCGGGGTAGGCTACAAAGCCTCTCACAACGGACAGCTTCTGGAGCTTGCCCTGGGTTATTCACACAATATTTTCTTCGAGCTTCCTAAGGAAGTTTCTCTGAACACCATTACCGAAAGGGGTAAAAACCCTACGATTATACTGGAGTCTCATGACAAACAGCTTATCGGACAGGTGGCTGCCAAGATCCGGTCGTTGCGTAAGCCGGAACCATACAAAGGCAAGGGTATTCGTTTCGCTGGTGAGGAAATCAGGAGAAAGGCCGGTAAAGCAGCGTCCTCCAAGTAATCTTGTAAAATCATTAAACCCTTAGATAAGGATGGCAACGACAAAAAAATTAAGCAGAAGGACAAAGATAAAATTCCGTGTCCGCAGGAAGATAAGCGGTACGGCTGAGCGTCCCAGGCTCACTGTTTTCAGAAGCAACAAGGCCATTTATGCGCAACTGATCAATGACGTCAGCGGAAAAACGCTTGCCTCGGCTTCATCCAACCCCAAAGATATCGGGCAGGAAAAAGTTACCAAGACAGATGCTGCAAAACTGGTTGGCAAGCTTATTGCTGAGCGCGCAAAAGAAGCAGGTATTGAAGCGGTAGTTTTTGACCGTAACGGTTATTTATACCACGGAAGAGTTAAATCATTGGCAGAGGGAGCCCGTGAGGGAGGCCTTAAATTCTAAGAACTATGGCAAACGTGAACATAAAAAAAGTTAAGTCGAGCGAAATCGAATTCAAGGACAGGCTTGTCAGCATTCAGCGCGTTACCAAGGTTACCAAGGGCGGGCGTACTTTCAGCTTCTCTGCGATCGTAGTGGTAGGAAACGAGAATGGTGTTGTCGGTTACGGATTGGGCAAGGCCAAGGAAGTTACCACAGCCATTAGCAAGGGCATTGACGATGCCAAAAAGCATCTGATTCAGGTTCCGGTTCACAAAGGAACCATTCCCCATGCCCAGGAAGGAAAATACAGTGGTGCACTTGTACTCATTAAGCCTGCCGCGCATGGTACGGGAGTTATCGCCGGTGGAGCCATGAGGGCTGTTCTGGAAAGCGTTGGTATTACTGACGTATTGGCAAAATCAAAAGGTTCTTCTAACCCACATAGTGTTGTTAAAGCAACCATTGATGCGCTTACAAAACTCAGGGATCCCTATACGGTAGCGCAGCAGCGCGGTGTTTCACTTGAAACCGTATTCAACGGCTAAATTATTCTAGTAACTTCAGAAAAAATTTCAATCAATGAAGAAATATCGGATCGTTCAGATAAAAAGCCGTATTAAACAACCTGCCACACAGAAGCGTACCCTTGATGCTCTTGGATTACGCAAGATGAATGCTGAAGTAATCGTAACAGCGTCGCCCCAGATTGAAGGGATGATCAATGCGGTTCAGCACCTGGTGAAGGTAGAAGAAGTGAAAGATTAATACTGGAATTATACCATAAAAAAATTGCACAATAATGGATTTAAGTAATCTTAAACCGGCAAAAGGTTCAGTAAAAAACAGGAAGCGCCTCGGCAGGGGAGAAGGATCTACCCGCGGCGGCACTTCCACACGAGGCCACAAGGGTGCGCAATCGCGTGCCGGTTACAGCCGCAAGGTGGGTTTTGAAGGGGGCCAGATGCCACTGGTTCGCCGTGTTCCCAAATTCGGATTTAAAAGCCCCAATCGCGTTGAATACAAAGGCATCAACCTTGACGTTCTTCAGTCACTTGCTTTGGTAAAAGGCCTTGAAGTGATTA
>CAZFOI010000222.1:0-3803 GCA_964520605.1 uncultured Bacteroidales bacterium | reverse complement strand
GAAAGCATTGTCTTTCCGTGAAAACAACACACATATCGTTGATTCCTGGCCGGATTTTTGTGACACCATCGAGAACAAAGGAGGGTTTGTGCTGGCGCATTGGGATGGCACGGCTGAAACAGAACAACGAATAAAAGAAGAAACCAAAGCAACCATAAGGTGCATTCCCCTTGAAGGAGGCGCAGAGAAAGGCCGGTGCGTATATACTGGTAAGGAATCTGCCCGCAGGGTGGTTTTTGCTCAGGCTTATTGATGTAGTGATGAAAAAGCTCCTTTTTGTTTTGTGCCTGATGTGGCCAGCGGTATTGCTGGCCGGCCAGGACTCCCTTGCCTTTATACGCAGCATGCGTCCATACGTTATCCAGGAACAAAAAATCACCTGGTTATTGGAAGCCCATCATCAGAAGATGGCAAGAGAGCGGGGGATTCAGGGTTACAGGATACAGATTCACATGGATTCTGGCAACCAGGCCAGATTGCGCACACAAAGAATGCGCGCGGAGTTTGAACAGGCTTATCCCGGAGTGGGGGTTTATGTGGTATATGAAGAGCCCCATTTTAAGCTCAGGGTAGGAGATTTTCGATCCAGGCTGGATGCCAGACGTTTTCTTGAACGGATTGTTTCAGATTATCCGGCTGCCTATATTGTTGGAACCACCATCGCCTTCCCTGAGCTGGGAACAAATCCTGAAAAACAGGGGAATTGAGGCCTGTTGTCGTTTTGAGTTTAATTGCGGTCCAGTGCGTTGAGATCTTCGAACGCCAGTTTCAGCCTGTCGATCATGCTTTCCTCAGCCTTCCTTAACCAGGTTCTTGGGTCATAGAATTTTTTATTGGGTTTGTCATCCCCCTCAGGATTGCCAATTTGTCCCTGCAGGTAGCCCTGGTTCTTTGTGTAAAATTTAAGAATACCCTCCCAGAATGCCCATTGGGTGTCAGTGTCAATATTCATTTTTACCACACCATAGGCTATGGCTTCCCTGATTTCGTCCCTGCTGGAACCACTTCCACCATGAAATACGAAGTTCACCGGGTTTGCGTCGGTTTTCAGGTTTTGTGCAATATAAACCTGGGAGTTTTTCAGGATAATGGGTTCAAGCTTAACGTTCCCTGGTTTGTAAACACCATGAACATTCCCAAAAGCGGCAGCAATGGTGAATTGATCAGAAACGGAATTCAATGCCTGATACATTTGCGCTACCTCTTCAGGCTGGGTGTATAGCTTGGATGAATCCACGCCGGTGTTGTCTACGCCATCTTCTTCCCCACCGGTAACACCCAGCTCGACCTCCAAGCCCATACCAATGCGATGCATTCTTTCCATGTATCGCTTGCTGATCTCAATGTTTTCTTCCAGGGTTTCCTCAGATAAATCCAACATATGCGAACTGAACAGGGGTTTGCCAAAACGTTTGAAGTTGTCTTCGCTGGCTGCAATAAGCCCGTCTATCCATGGAAGTAGTTTTTTTGCAGCATGGTCTGTATGTACAACAACCCGAACGCCATATTCCTTTGCAATGAGGTCTATGTGCCTGGCACCGGAAATCGCTCCTGCTATGGCAGCACGCTGGTTCTCGTTGCTCAGGTTCTTTCCGGCAAAAAAGTGAGCGCCTCCATTGGAAAACTGAACAATAACCGGAGAGTTTATCTCTCGCGCTGTTTCAAGGACTGCATTAACTGAATTGGTGCCCACAACATTTACTGCAGGCAGGGCAAAACCATTTTTCCTTGCAATGCGATAAAGAGAACTAAGGTCTTTTCCGGTCACAATCCCGGGTTCGATATGCTTAAGCAGATTTGCTGACATATTTTTCTAAATTTATGGTTAGCTATGGGATCTGTATTAACACCAAAATTAACGAAAAATCCCCATACATGGAAAGGGTTTGGGCATATGTCGGCAAAAGGGGTGTTTTAGAGAACGAATAATCAGTATATTTGCTATATATTATTTCCAACAGACCATGAAAAACATTTTTGTACTAATGGGGGCCTTATTGTGGTTGATATCCTGTAACCAACAGGGCCAAGACAGACAGGAGGAAATTGATCGACTTCAGCAGGAGAAAGAAGCTCTTGCATCGGAACTGGAAAGCAAGGAAAGCATACTGAACCGGTTTTTTGAAACCCTGAATGAAATTGAAGAGAATCTGGATGCCATTCGCCAGCGTGAGAGCCTGATTGCAAGGAGGGCGTCTTCAGGTATAGAAGATCCTTCGGATATGGTTGAGAACATCAATGAGGATATTCGGCGCATAGGAGAGTTGATGTTGAGAAACAGAACCCTTATAGACAGATTGAACCGTGACCTGCGATCCTCACACCTTAACATTTCCGAATTTGAGAAAATGGTAAGCCGTCTCTCTTTGATGGTAGAAGAAAAGGAAATGGAAATTCAGATACTTCGCGATGAAGTGGCCCAGATGAGTACCCAGGTTGATGGCCTTACCGCCAGGATTGATACACTGGTAGACATCACAAGGGTTAAGGACAGAATCATTGACGAACAAGTCCAGGAATTGAACACCGCCTACTTCATTACCGGAACCAGAAGGGAATTGGAGGATGCAGGTATCATTGCCCGTGAGGGAGGTGTTCTGGGTTTGGGAAGAACGGAAAAACTCAGGGCAGACTTCCCAACAGAGAAGTTTACACAGATTGATACCCGAAGAACCCGGACCATTACCATTACCGGCAAAAGACCCCGCCTGGTAAGCGTGCATCCGGAAACATCCTGGAGGTATCTGGATGAGCAGCAGGGGTATTCCCTGCTGATAACAGATCCTGATACCTTTTGGAGTGCAACCCGCTATCTGGTAGTGGCAACCGACTAAAAGCCGTTAAGCGGCATGGTTACAGTGGGAATCAGCAGAAGGAAACCCAAAACAATCAATATCAGTATCAGCGGCCAAACCCATTTTACCCATTTTTGATAAGGAATTCTGGCCACTCCGAGAACCGCTATCAAAACACCTGATGTGGGGGTAATCATATTGGTAAATCCGTCTCCGAACTGAAATGCAACTACGGTTGCCTGACGGGAAATACCAATCAGATCTGAAAATGGAGCCATGATGGGCATGGTGATTGCTGCCTTGGCTGATCCGGATGGAATCACGATGTTGATGATGGTCTGAATTCCGTACATGACTCCAACGGAAACCACATCGCCAAACTGTCCAAGACCTTTGGACAGACCATATAAAATGGTATCGATGACTCCCCCGTCTTCAAGAACGACAATGATGCCGCCGGCCAGCCCTACAATGATGGCGGCAGACAGGATGTCCCTGACTCCATCGAGAAATGATTTGGCAATATCATTGGCAGACTGATTCATGGCCGTACCTGAGGCTATGCCAAGGGCAAGAAACAGGGTGGCGATTTCCATGATGTACCAATCATAACCCATAACACCGACAATCAGAAAAATAATGGTATACAACAGGAGATTCAGAATAAAAAAGTGGACGCTTTTTTTCAGGGCAAAGATTGAGCTGACGCCAAATAAAAGGGTAAGAACGGGCAGCAGGACCATGGTATAGGATGCCGCGCCGATATTCAGTGTGGTAACCGGATGCCCGAAAGAGAATAAAACCAGGGCCAGGAGTATGGCACCATAAACAATCCAGGCGGCAAACGGAGTGTGAAAATCGGTTTTTTCTTCACCCTCCTGATGCAACTTCCTCCAATAGGTGTCTTCTTCAAAAACTGGGGAAGCCTCAGGCTTTTTCTTTACTTTTCTTGCGTAATGCAGCACGAAAAGAATTCCTGTAAGGTTAATTACAAACCAGGCAAACATG
>CAZFOI010000221.1:0-3803 GCA_964520605.1 uncultured Bacteroidales bacterium | reverse complement strand
ATGGCTGGAACATCATCTGAGTCAATACAAAGGAACGGTGATAGCCATTACCCATGACCGCTACTTCCTTGACAATGTTGCCGGGTGGATACTGGAGCTCGACAGGGGAGAAGGCATCCCATGGAAAGGCAATTATACTTCCTGGCTGGAACAAAAGGCCAAGCGCCTGGAAATGGAAGAAAAAACGGAAAGCAAACGAAGAAAAACCCTTGAACGGGAGCTGGAATGGGTTCGCATGAGCCCCAAGGCACGGCATGCCAAGGGCAAGGCCAGGCTGAATGCCTACGACCGTTTGCTTAATGAAGACGTGAAGCAAAAGGAAGAACGTCTGGAAATTTTTATTCCCAATGGTCCCAGGCTGGGCAATAAAGTAATTGAGGCCAATGGCATATCCAAGGCATTTGGAGACAAATTGTTGTTTGAGAACCTAAGCTTCAGCCTGCCTCCGGCCGGCATTGTGGGCATAATCGGTCCCAACGGTGCCGGAAAAACCACCTTGTTTCGCATGATGATGGGCCAGGTTGACCCTGATAATGGCGATTTTTCTATAGGCTCTACCGTGCAGCTGGGATACGTAGATCAGGCGCATGCATCCATAGATCCTGAGAAAAACGTATGGGAGGTAATCTCCGAGGGCAATGAAATCATTCAGCTTTCCGGACGTCAGATTAACAGCCGCGCTTATGTTTCCCGTTTTAATTTCAGTGGGAACGACCAGGGCAAAAAATGCGGGGTGTTATCCGGGGGAGAAAGAAACAGGCTGCACCTGGCGCTTACCCTGAAGAGTGAGGCCAATGTACTCTTGCTGGATGAACCCACCAATGACATAGATGTGAACACCCTTCGCGCTCTTGAAGAAGGGCTTGAAACCTTTGCCGGATGTGCAGTAATTATTACGCATGACCGTTGGTTTCTTGACAGGGTGGCTACCCATATTCTGGCTTTTGAAGGAAACTCCGAGGTGTACTTCTTTGAGGGCACCTATTCGGAATATGAGGAAAACCGTAAGAAAAGACTGGGTGATACCACGCCCAAACGCATCAAATACCGCAAATTAAAAGCAGACTGACATAAACTTACAGTCTGAAAACCCAAAACAATTATGAAGAATATTCAGGAACTTAAGCGCATGGCCACCCAGGTTAGGCGAGACGTGTTAACAATGGTGTACAATGCCCAATCGGGTCATCCGGGTGGGCCCATGGGTTGCGCTGAATTGTTTACCGCTCTTTATTTCTCCGTCTTGCGTCACGACCCTTCTGCGTTTGATATGCAAGGCAGGGATCAGGACGTATTTTTCCTGTCAAACGGGCATTTGTCTGCCGGCTGGTACAGTGTGCTGGCCAGAAGCGGCTATTTCCCTCTTGAGGAGCTTTCCAGCTTCCGCATGATCAATTCCCGGCTGCAGGGCCATCCTGCCACGGAAGAGGGACTGCCCGGAGTAAGGATAGCCAGCGGATCACTGGGGCAAGGCCTCAGCGCAGCATGTGGAATGGCTTTGGCCAAGAAGCTTGACGGTGATTCCAAATTGGTGTATTGCCTGATGGGCGATGGCGAGCTCCAGGAAGGACAGGTTTGGGAAGCAGCCATGTTTGCCGCAGGCAGAAAGATCGACAACCTGATTGGCATGATAGATTACAACGGGCAGCAGATAGACGGTCCTTTAAGCGAGGTTATGCCTCTGGGCGATTTACGTGCCAAATGGGAGGCTTTTGGATGGGAAGTAACAGAGATGCAGGGCAATGATATGGAAAACGTACTGGATACCCTGAAAAAGGCCGCCGCACTCACCGGCAAACAAAAGCCCGTAATGATACTCATTCATACCCAGATGGGGCATGGTGTTGATTTTATGGCAGGCACCCACAAATGGCATGGAAAGGCTCCAAACAAAGAACAATACGAAGCGGCAATGGCCCAGCTGGAAGAAACCCTGGGCGATTTTTAACCACAATATTATTAAGAAAATGAAGGAATTTACCTATACAGAATTGAAAGATACCCGTTCCGGATTTGGAGCCGGTCTGTTGGATGTGGGGCAGGAAAACCCCAATGTGGTGGCGCTTTGTGCTGATCTTACCGAATCAATGGTGATGCACCATTTCAGGGATGCTTTTCCAAAACGGTTTTTCCAGGTGGGTATTGCCGAAGCCAATATGATGAGCATTGCAGCCGGCCTGGCTACCGCCGGTAAGATTCCCTTTACCGGTACATTTGCAAATTTCAGCACTGGCAGGGTTTACGATCAGATTAGACAATCCATTGCCTATTCCCATAAGAACGTAAAGATTTGTGCTTCTCATGCAGGCCTTACATTGGGGGAGGATGGGGCTACCCATCAGATGCTCGAAGACATCGGCATGATGCGCATGTTGCCCAATATGACCGTTGTGGTTCCGGCTGACTTTAACCAGACCAGAATCGCCACCAGGGCTGTTGCCGCCCTGACCGGTCCGGTTTACCTGAGATTTGGAAGACCCAGGGTGCCCAATTTTACCGATCCGGAAGCCGGATTTGTTATAGGCAGGGCCGATGTGCTTACTGAAGGCAGGGATGTGAGCATTTTTGCCTGCGGACATATGGTGTGGGAAGCCATACTGGCTGCCAGGGAACTTCATGAAATGGGGATTGTTGCAGAAGTAATCAATATGCACACCATTAAACCTTTGGATGTTTCTGCAGTCTTACAGTCAACGGGAAAAACCGGATGTGCTGTAACGGCTGAAGAGCATCAGCTAAACGGTGGCCTGGGGGATGCAATTGCCCAGGTATTGGTAAGAAACCAGGCCGTTCCCCTGGAAATGGTGGGTGTGAATGACCAATTTGGAGAAAGTGGCAAGCCCGCCCAATTAATGGCCAAATACGGATTGGATGCTGCTCATATAAAAGCAGCGGCTATCAGGGCCATAGAGCGTAAGGCCAGACAGTAAAACCATAGAATGGCGGAATACTCAGACAAGGAATTGCTGGAGTTGTACTTTAAAGGGGACAACCCGAATTATGCGTTCAATCTCATTGTTCGCAAATACCAGCAGCCTGTGTACTGGCATGTTCGCCGCCTGGTTATCAGTCATGATGATGCCAATGATATTGTTCAGGATGTTTTTATAAAGGCCTGGAGTGCCCTTGACAAATTCAGGAGTGATGCCGGTTTGTTTACCTGGCTTTACCGTATTGCCACCAATGAATCCCTTTCTTTTCTCAAGAAGAAGAAAACCCGTTTCTTCCTTCCGCTGAATGATCTGGAAAGCATCTTGTCTGACAAACTGGAAGCAGATGTTTATTATCAGGGCAAGGACATCGAAAAAAAGATCCAGAAAGCCATTTTAAGTCTGCCAGAAAAGCAGCGGGTGGTCTTTAATCTCAGGTATTTTGATGAGATGAAATACGAAGACATGGCCCGCATACTAGACACTTCTGAAGGTGCCCTTAAGGCATCATACCATCATGCGGTTAAAAAAATTGAAAAAATAGTTGCCGGAGATTAAACCATTTCATTTTCTTTGCATCTAATCAAAAAAAGGGTTATGAAAAGAGAAACCAGAGACGAAATCAGAAAAGAACTTGACGGGCTGCAGAGCAGTTTCCTCAAAGACTTTTCTGATTCAGGTTTTAAAACCCCTGAAGGATATTTTGACACCCTGCCCCAGGCCATTCAGCAAAAACTGCCAATAGAGACCGTAGCATCAAAAAACTTGTTTTTCAGGGGCCTTCATGTGACCAAAATGGCCTATGCCATGGTGGCCACTGTGGCCATTCTGGCGGTAACCATTAGTGTTCTTTTGTTGCAGAAAGGACGCGAA
>CAZFOI010000220.1:0-3825 GCA_964520605.1 uncultured Bacteroidales bacterium | reverse complement strand
GCAGATGCCAATTGGCTAAATAAAAAAAGGATTAAAAAGAATGAGATGAATTGAGATAGGAAAAACGCCAGCTTGTGTTTTTTCATGATCATATTATGACGTGATTAGTTCTTATACACCTTTATTAGCGAGCCAAAATAAAAAAAATATCTGAAACCCACGACAAATATTGGTTTTCTTTACGTTAAATACTCCGGAAGGCTCCGGAGCATCGATATGCACGCTTGTTTTTTCGTATCTTTGCAGGCTTAATTAAAACGCATGCAGGAAATTCGAAATATCGCCATCATTGCCCATGTGGATCATGGCAAAACCACCCTGGTAGACCGCATCCTCCACCAGGTTAAACTTTTCAGGGAAAACCAGGATACCGGAGATTTGATTTTGGACAGCAATGATCTGGAACGTGAAAGGGGTATTACCATTCTGGCCAAGAACTGTTCTGTCAGATACAAAGACATAAAAATTAACATCATAGATACCCCCGGCCATGCCGATTTTGGCGGAGAGGTAGAACGCGTGCTCAATATGGCAGATGGGGTATTGCTAATCGTAGATGCCTTTGAGGGCCCGATGCCCCAGACCCGCTTCGTTCTGGACAAAGCCATAGCACTGAATAAAAAACCCATAGTGGTTATCAATAAGGTAGACAAACCCAATTGCGATCCGGAACTGGTTCAGGAAAAAGTGTTTGACCTGATGTTCAGCCTTAATGCATCCGAAGACCAGTTAGACTTTCCTACTGTTTACGGATCTGCAAAGGCCGGGTGGATGTCAGACAATTGGAAAGAACCCGCCACGGATGTTTCGCATTTGCTTGACATGATTATTGAGCATATCCCCCCTCCACAGATTATCGAAGGCAGCACCCAGATGCAGATTACTTCATTGGATTACAGTTCCTATGTGGGTCGTATTGCCGTTGGCAGATTGCAGCGTGGGAGTCTGGAACAAAACCAGCAGGTGTCTCTGGTAAAAAGAGACGGAAGCATTGTTAAATCAAGGGTAAAAGAATTGTATGTTTTTGAGGGCCTAGGAAAAGAACGCATTAAAGTTCCCATTCACGCAGGAGAGATTTGTGCCATCCTTGGTATAGACAATTTTGAGATTGGAGACACCATTGCAGATTTTGAGGCACCTGAGGCCATTATCCCTATTGCCATCGATGAGCCCACCATGAGCATGATGTTTTCTATCAACACATCTCCCTTTTTCGGCAAGGATGGCAAGTTCGTTACCAGCCGTCACCTTCGCGACAGACTGTTTCTTGAGACAGAAAAAAACCTGGCACTCAGGGTAGAGGAAACAGCGTCTGCAGACGCCTTTATGGTTTTTGGAAGGGGCATACTCCATCTTTCCATCCTGATTGAAACCATGCGGCGCGAAGGCTATGAACTACAGGTAGGCCAGCCAAGGGTTATAACAAAATCCATTGACGGAATACTGCACGAACCCGTGGAGCACCTCACAGTACACGTGCCCTCTGCATTTTCAGGTAAAGTCATTGAAATGGTATCTCAGAGAAAAGGAGAAATGACACTTATGGAGCAGAAAGACGATCGAACCATACTGGAATTCGACATTCCGGCCAGAGGACTGATCGGGCTTCGCAGCAATATGCTTACGGCCACAGAGGGAGAAGCAGTTATGGCCCACAGGTTTAAAGGGTATGAGCCCCATAAAGGAGATTTTGGTTTTCGCAGAAACGGTGCCCTGATTGCCATGGAGACCGGAACTGCCATAGCCTATTCAATAGACAAGCTTCAGGACAGGGGAAAGTTCTTCATTGAGCCGGGCGAGGACATTTATGCAGGACAGGTAATCGGCGAGAACGTACGCCAGGAAGACCTGCTTGTTAACGTGATAAAAACCAAAAAACTCTCCAATGTCAGGGCGTCGGGCTCAGACGACAAGGTAATGATTGCCCCGGCTGTAAAATTTTCGATGGAGGAGGCGCTTGAATACATTGGTTCTGACGAATGCGTAGAGTTCACACCCAAGAGTATTCGACTCCGAAAACTCATCCTGGATGAGCATGAGCGAAAGAGACAGTCTAAAAAAATCTGACCGGGACATACACGTAGCCATTCCAGCCATGGCTGAATCGGGCTATCTGCCGGATACACTGAATTGCCTGCAAAACCAATCGGTTAAGCCTGCTGTGGTGTGGGTTTGTATAAATCATCCTGAAGATTACCGGGATAATTCTGAGAAAAAGCAAGTTGTTGAAGACAATCTCCGGACACTGATATGGCTTGAATCCAACAAGAGATCATTTGGTTTTCCAATTGAATTCATTGACAGGTGCTCACCAGGCAAAGGATGGTCGGGCAAAAGGCATGGAGTAGGTATTGCACGGAAAACATTGATGGACAAAATTGCAGGCAAAGCTCAGCCCCTGGACATCATCCTCAGTCTGGACGCAGACACCCTTTTTGGTGAATCTTACCTGGAATCTGTATTAAATAGCTTTTGTAATTATCCAGAAGCCGTTGGGCTTGCCAATCCTTACTTCCACAAACTCACAGGAGACGACACCTTAGACAGATCCATGCTCAGATACGAGATATACATGCGGCATTACGCAATAAACATGTGGCGCATTGGTTCTGAGTATAGTTATACAGCACTGGGGTCTGCCATTGCCACTCCGGTTTGGGCTTATCATAAAGCCGGGGGCATGAGCCCCAAAAAAAGCGGTGAAGATTTCTACTTTCTCCAAAAGCTTTGCAAAATGGGCAGCTTGCTTCAATATAATTCAGAAACCGTGTACCCCGCATCCCGCTATTCAGACAGGGTATTCTTCGGGACAGGACCGGCCCTGATTCGGGGGAGTAAGGGAGATTGGATCAGTTACCCGATATACGACTACACTCTTTTCGATCTTCTTGGAGAACAAATTGCGCTATATCCAAAATTATTTCGGGAAAAGCACCAACACATGGTGGCGGATTTTATGAACAGTCTGTTTAGGGAAGAAGATGTGTTTGCTCCATTAAGGGAAAATAATTCAGAAGTTGACGGCTTTGTGAAAGCTTGTCATCAGAAGATTGACGGGCTTCGATTGCTGCAATTTTTAAAAACCATGCAGGAGGCCAGGCCGGGAACTAACCCCCGGCGCCTGAAAGCCTGCATTGAAAAATACCATGGCACATTTACCCTTGGGTTTTCAGAAGAAGATCATAAAGCCTGGGAGGAATTGGATTTCTCTCAAAGCTCCATACCCTTTCTGGATAAAATTCGTAACTTGTTGGTAGAAACTGAGCAAAATCAGCGAAAACCAGACAAGCATGAAGATAAAAGATAATCCCCTGATTGTCATTACCGGCCCAACTGCCACCGGGAAAACCCGGCTGGCGGCCATGGTGGCATATCATCTTCAGGGAGAAGTAATCAGTGCTGATTCCCGGCAGGTTTATCGAGGCATGAACCTGGGGACCGGAAAAGACCTGGATGACTATCTGATTGATGGCCTGCTTGTGCCTTACCATCTGATAGATATTACGGACCCGGGATATGAATACAATGTGTATGAATATCAGCAGGATTTTATAAAGACCTACGCACACATTATTAAGAGGAACCGCCAGGCTGTATTGTGCGGAGGAAGTGGAATGTATATTGAGGCTGTTCTTCAGTCATACGATTTTCATGCCGTTCCCTATAATGCTGCCTTAAGGGGGAAGCTCAGCCTGTTCACGTCAGATGAATTAACTTCCATGCTGGCTGCTGCCAAACCTTTGCATAACACCAGCGATACAACTGACCGTGAGCGGCTGATCAGGGCCATTGAGATAGCCATGCATAAGGAGAGTCATAAGGAGA
>CAZFOI010000219.1:0-3828 GCA_964520605.1 uncultured Bacteroidales bacterium | reverse complement strand
AATCGCATCATTACCGCTGCCGACATCCCCGGCAACAGGCTTACCGGCCTGATAGTAAAAGACTGGCCCATGATGATCGCTGTGGGAGAAATAACACACTGTATCGGTGACGTACTGGCCTGCATCGTGGCAGATACAGAACAGAACGCAAGACAGGCCGCCTCAAGGCTTAAGATTCATTATGAACCTTTGGAGATGGTTGTCGACGTTCGCAAGGCCATTATGCCCGGGAGCCCCAAAGTACACGACAGCAGATCCAATGTTCTGGAAGAATGTGTAATAACTCAGGGCCATACCCAAAAAGCCTTTGCAGATGCTGCCTTTGTGTCGCGCCGGTCTTTTACCACCCAACGAATTGAACATGCTTTTCTGGAAACAGAATCGGCCGTGGCCATGCCCGAAGGCGATGGGATTCTTATCTACAGTCAGGGTCAGGGTGTTTATGTAGACAGGCAGCAGATTGCCTCGGTTTTGAACCTTCCCCTTGAAATGGTAAGGGTAATACAGGTGCCAAACGGAGGAGGGTTCGGAGGCAAGGAAGACCTAAGTGTACAGGGCCATGCAGCGCTGGCCGCATGGCTGGTTAGAAAACCGGTTAAGGTAAGTCTTAGCAGGGAAGAATCCATTTGTATGCATCCAAAACGTCATCCGGTTTGGATGGATCTTCAGCTTGCCTGCGATTCGGAAGGAATTCTTACTGCCATAGAATTGCATGCCATCGGAGATACGGGCGCATATGCCTCGGTTGGCACCAAGGTCATGGAAAGGGTGGTTGGACATGCAACAGGCGGCTATGTGGTTCCCAATGTGTTTGTTAGCGCCAAAACCGTTTACACCAACAACATCCCGTCCGGTGCCATGCGGGGATTTGGTGTGCCTCAGGCGGTATTTGCCCTGGAAAGCTGCATTGAAGATCTTTGCAGTCAGGGCGGATTCGACCGCTGGCAGTTCCGCTTCAACAATGCCTTGCAGGATGGCTCCATGACGGCTACCGGTCAGCGACTTGAGGGGGTTGGACTAAGAAAGACCCTGCTTGCCGTTAAGGATGCCTTTTATAGTGCCCCCTTTGCCGGCCTGGCATGTGGCATAAAGAATACCGGCGTGGGCAATGGCATGACAGACGAGAGCGAGGCAATCATTGAGGTTGTAGACGATCAAAGGGTAGTGGTGCACCACGGCTGGACAGAAATGGGCCAGGGCGTGCATACCATGGCGGTTCAGATACTGCACCAGGAAACCGGAATTGACCCGGATATCATTGAGGTTAAGACAGATACCAGGGCGGGTGTCCCAACGGGAATGACCACCTCTTCCAGGGGTACGGCCCTTTTGGGGAATGCCCTGATAAATGCCTCAATGGCTTTAAGGGAAGACCTGAAACGATATACACTTGCTGATCTTTCAGGCAAATTCTACAAGGGGAAATATTGCTGCGATTTTACCACCAAACCAGGCTCAGGGGTGCCTGATCCCAAAATCCATTTCGCCTATGGCTATGCAACCCAGCTTGTTGTTTTAGACGAAAAAGGCAGTATTTCCAAGGTAGTGGCTGCCCATGATGCCGGAAAAATCATGAATCGCATGTTGTTCGAAGGACAGATGCAGGGGTCAATTCACATGGGACTTGGGTATGCCCTTACGGAAAATCTTCCTATGGAAGAAGGCAGGCCTTTGAGCTTGAAATTCAAAGATCTCGGCATCCTCAGGGCTTCGGCCATGCCCGATGTGGAGGTTATCGGAATAGAAGAAAAAGACCCCATTGGCCCATACGGAGCCAAGGGAATTGGAGAAATTGGCATGGTGCCCACTGCGGCTGCAGTGGCTTCGGCATACTTTGCCTTTGATGGGAAACTCAGGACCTCTTTGCCGCTAAGCCCCCCTGAGCCTGATAAAATGAATGCAAAACAATAAGAGTAATTGTCATGGCACTACTGCTGAAAAATGCAAGGTATATTCATTGGGACAGTCTGGAATTGTATCAGGGAGATATCCTGGTAGAAGAAGGTCCGGATGGGGGCATCCACCTAGGAAAGAACCTGACAGATTTACACAAGGGCACCACCGTGCTCGATTGCAACGGATGTTATGTTACAAAATCCTTTGCTGTTGGCCACCATCATGTGTATTCTGCACTGGCCAGGGGTATGCCGGCACCTGCCATAAAGCCAGCCAACTTCAGGGAAATTCTTCAATACATCTGGTGGACACTCGACAAGGCCCTGGATGAGGAAATGATCCGCTACAGTGCTTTGGTAACCGCCATTGCAGCTGCAAAATCAGGCGCTACCTTTGTAATAGACCATCACGCATCGCCCAATTCAATTAGAAACTCGCTATTTGTGATTGCCGAAGCATTTGAATCAATAGGTGTTTCGCATTTGCTTTGCTATGAAGTTACTGACAGGGACGGTAAAGAAAAGGCCCTTGAAGGTCTCAGGGAAAGCGCGGATTATCTGAAACTGCATCAGGGTCTGGTGGGGCTGCATGCTTCCTTTACCGTATCACAGGAAACCCTGGAACAGGCGACAGACTTGGCAAAGACCAACAAAACCGGTTTGCATGTTCATGTGGCAGAGGATGGATATGATCAGGAGCACTGCGTGTCTATTTATGGCAAAAGGGTGGTTGAAAGATTTCACCAGGCAGGCGTTTTGGAGCTTCCGGCCAGCATTCTGGTTCATTGTCTTCATCTTGATCAGGGAGAAAAGGAATTGATCCGGAATTCCCCCTGCTGGATGGCAGAAAACATGGAAAGCAATCTGAAAAATAAAGTGGGGCTTTTTGATGGCCGTGAATTGGGATCAAGAATCATGCTGGGTACCGATGGCATGCATTCGGATATGCTTCAAAGCGCACGATATGCGTATTTCTCCGGGTTGCGCACCGAAGGGTTCGGATTCGGGGAGGTTTATCAACGTTTCAGAAATGTCCACAGATACATTGCTTCCAATGGATTTACCGGGGATGGGCCAAACAATCTTGTTGTCCTGGGATATGATCACCATACCCCTTTGACACAGGAAAACCTGTTGGGCCATTTGTTCTTTGGCATGCAATCTGGTCATGTAAGAGACGTCATCTCAGGCGGAAAACTGATCGTCAAAAACCGGGAGTTGCTTACAGCCGACCAGGAGGAAGTATTCCGCAAAGCAGGGGAGCAGGCCAAAAAACTCTGGAATGGCATGCAAGGGCAGACCTGATCCGAAACATTTGGACCCTGAAGTTGTTGTTAATCATTAAAATCAGCCAAGAGCGTGGATCATATTGTATCACATATCAGAACCGATTCGGAAGAGTTTCTCGAAAACAGGCAGGAGTCCCTCCGTGCCTGCGAGGATTACCGAAGGCTTATGCAGAAAGTTATGCAGGGAGGACCGGCATCGGCAGTACAGAAGCATTTGTCAAGAAAAAAATTGCTGGCCAGACAACGCATTGATCTTCTTACAGACCCCCACACCCCGTTTCTTGAATTGAGCACCCTGGCTGCATATGGTCAGTATCACGATGGCTTCCCGTCTGCCGGAATCATAACGGGAATTGGGGTGATTCACGGACATGAAACCGTGATTATCGCCAATGATGCCACGGTAAAAGGAGGAACCTATATTAAGGAAACCATCCGCAAACACATTCGTGCCCAGGAGATAGCCATGCAAAACAATCTTCCCTGCGTCTATATGGTAGATTCAGGCGGTGTGTTTCTTCCTGAGCAGGCAGAGGTATTTCCTGACAGGGATGATTTCGGACGCATCTTTTTCAATCAGGCAAGGCTTTCTGCCCAGGCCTGTCCGCAAATTTCGATTGTCATGGGTTCGTGTACCGCAGGAG
>CAZFOI010000218.1:0-3837 GCA_964520605.1 uncultured Bacteroidales bacterium | reverse complement strand
AGGGAATGGGTTTGAATCTGTTGGTAAACAAACCAGAGCCATTCAGAACCTTTACGGCCCATTCCGAAGACCATATGCAGCTTGGGTTTTCGAGTCTGAGGGGCATCTATGAAGAGTCAGAGGATATTATCTGGATAGGCGGGTATAATGGTATGCAACGTATTGATCTGGCCAAAAGCAGGGTGGAATGGGTAATGGACATTGAGTACATTGCCTATGCGATAGAACCTGACAGAATACATACGGAATACTTGTGGATTGGCACTGAGGGCCAGGGTTTGCTGCGCCTTAACAAGCGATCTTTTCAGAAGCGGTTTTATCCTTTCTTTGAAGCTTACGATGTGGAAACCGGGCAGGCATCCGGAGTGCTTGGATCCAGAATTTTCAGCCTGGCCCAGGACAAAAACGGATTGCTGTACATTGGAACCAATCTTGGGTTAACTGTATTCGATGCGGAGCGGAATAGTTATTTCTTTTACCGGAACGACCCCGCAAATCCTGAATCCATTCCTCAGGGCAGGGTTATCTCTTTGTATTTTTCCCTTGATGGCAAACTCTGGGTTGGAACGGATATCGGAGGCCTGGCGTATTATGAAAAATCAGCCGGAAGGTTTAAGGTCTTCAGGCCTTCCTCAGAGCCTGGAGGACTGCTTGGACACAGGATAAACTGCTTTTTTGAAGACAGACGCGGCAACCTCTGGGTAGGCACCAATATGGGCCTGCACTTTATGTATGTTTCTGAAGGGAGGTTCCGTGCGTTTCTTGAGTCGGATGGTCTGGCCAACAATATGGTATATGGGGTTCTTGAAGATCGTTACGGACATTTGTGGTTAAGTACCAACAAGGGGCTCTCGAGGTTTAATCCCAGATTGGCCTCATTTTTAAATTTTGATGCTGATGACGGGCTGCCGGGAAATGAATTCAATACGGCGTCTTTCAGCAGCATTGACCCCGGGCGTTTGTTGTTTGGTGGCGTAAACGGCCTGGTCATGGTAGATCCTTCCAAAGTGGGAGAACGATCAGAACCCCGTCCTATTGTGCTTACCCGCATTATCAAAAGGGGGCAGCATGCAAGCCTGACAAGTTATGTTCCGGGAACGCAAACCATTCGGTGGGAAAAGCAATTCAGAACCATTACCCTTGAGTTTTCATCATTGGATTACTCCCGCACTTCCAAGCCCAGGTATGTTTATGCCATTGGTAAGGAGCCCGGAGATTTCATTGATCTTGGCGTAGAAAGAAGCATCACCCTGATGCGACCCCGCAAGGGAACATTTCTGATCCATATTGCCATGGTAGACCCTGTTAGTGGAATGATCGGTATCCCCAGAACCATTACCATAGAGGTCTTGCCCCGGTTTTATGAGACCTGGATGTTTCGTCTGCTGATGACATTGGCCCTTGCCTTACTGGTGTTCATGTATGTTTACAACAGAATTGGGATTATCAAAACACAGAAAAGAAAGCTTGAAAAAACTGTTGAAAAGCGAACGGCCGAACTGGTTCAGGCCAATGAGCAACTAAAGGATGCCAATGCCAGCAAAGACCGCTTTATCTCCATTCTTGCCCACGATCTGAAAAACCCTTTCCATGCCCTGATTGGTTTTACTGACATCATGATCAATGACTGGCATGAGTTGGATGAGGCCGGGAAAATGCGTATAATCGGTATTATTCGAAACAACGCCCATGTAACCTATCAGTTGTTGCTGAATTTGCTTGATTGGGCGAAAATTCAGAAAAGCAGCAACAATCTGACGCCCCAGGCAATAGAATGCAATCACCTGGTCCTTGAGGTTTTTGAGCAACTGCATGCACAGGCAGAATTCAAGCAAATAGACCTGATCAATGAACTTGATGAGCGCTCGGTGGTCTGGGCCGACAGACCCATGGCATCGACCATAATAAGAAATCTGATTTCCAATGGTATCAAATTTACACCCAATGGTGGCCGCATCAGGGTATCGGCCAGTCAATACCGCGACAATCTGTCTATTTGCGTAGATGACAATGGTACCGGAATAGCTCCGGAGCTTATCAGCCGATTGTTGGAACCCGGCAGGGGTGATTCATTGCCCGGGACCCTGAATGAAAAGGGCAGCGGTTTGGGATTGATGCTTTGTGTTGAACTCGCCAAAAGAAATGGGGGTGAAATCAGGGTGGAAAGCCAGCCTGGCAAGGGCTCCAGGTTCTATCTGATCCTGCCGGTCCCCGCCAATAAAAATTGAAGCCCATCGTTCTTGTTTAGGGAGAAGGCACCGGGTAATGAATAGATTAATCTTTTGGTTTGTATTGTTGATGCTGGGATGTGCTCTTTATCCGGAGGCGTATTCCCAGGCTACGGGTATTGACCGCCGCACTGGCAGATTGTTTGAAAACGCCAGATCAGCCTGGCTTCAGTCTGATTTTTCGCTTGCAATAGATTATCTAAACAGAACCCTGGCGCGGGATGCAAACTTTGCGGAAGCATGGATACTGCTAGCCGAAATTCACCGCGATCAGGGCAATGCCGGTGAAAGCATTGCGGCTTACCGGCGGGCCATACAACTGGCTGGAGATAATTACCCATTGCTGTATTACTTTTTTGCAGAGGCTTTATTTGGCTCAGGCATTTATGATGAGGCCCTGGAGGCCATGGAAGTTGCCCTACAGAGCGGTGGTCTTTCCGGGGTGCAGACCATCAAAGCAGAAACCATCATAGGCAATTGCCATTTTGCCCTTGAAGCAAAACGGAATCCGCTCCCATTCAATCCTGTGAATGCGGGAGCGGCCATCAACACTCCGGCAAGTGAGTATAGCCCCGCCATTTCTGCAGACGGACAAACCCTGGTCTTTACCAGAAAAGAGGATACCGGATTTGGCAGACTGACTGAAAATTTTTATTTCAGCCATATGGGCCCCGCCGGATGGATGCCTGCATATTCTCTGGGACATCCTTTGCAAACAGACGAAAATGAGGGTGCTGCAAGCATATCTTCCGATGGCAGGGAGTTGTTTTTTACGGCCTGTAACAGGCCGGATGGATTGGGCAGTTGCGATATTTTCTATTCCGTATGGGAGAATGACCGGTGGAAGCAGCCATTGCCATTGCCCTGGCCGCTTAATACAAGGGCCTGGGAATCCCATCCATCGATTTCTGCCGATGGCAAGTGGCTGTATTTTGTGAGCAATCGGGAGGGAGGCATGGGCGCTTCTGATATTTATGTTGCTGAAAGGCTTGCTGATGGCTCCTGGAAGGAACCGGTGAACCTTGGCTTGAAGATTAACACCCCGGGTAGGGAAATGGCCCCGTTTATTCATGCAGATGGCAAAACTTTGTATTTTTCATCTGACGGACATACCGGCATGGGCGGGCTTGATCTGTTCATTGCCGAGCGAAACGATCAGGGAATATGGAGCAGGCCCCGCAACCTGGGATATCCTGTGAATACCCATGCAGACGAGTCGTCCCTGGTGGTATCTCCCGATGGAACAACAGCCTATTTTGCATCCAACAGGCCGGGGGGCTTTGGAGGCATGGACATTTACACATTTTCTCTGCCTGAACCCATCAGGCCTGCCATGGCAAGGGAGTACTCAGCAGAAATCAAGCCGGCAGATCCGGTGAGTCTGCATTCGCTCTTAACATTGGACAGCCTGATTTCCGGTGCATTGCCCCGGGCAGGCGTTGATATTTTGCTGCAAAACATTTACTTTGATACCGGTAGTGCCGAAATGCGGCCTGAATCCCATGAGGAGCTGGGCAGGCTGGCCAATTACCTGAATCAGCACCCTGGTCTGCGCATACAAATTTCCGGACACACGGACAATACGGGAAGCAGGGAATTGAATCTAAGG
>CAZFOI010000217.1:1116-3841 GCA_964520605.1 uncultured Bacteroidales bacterium | reverse complement strand
AAATGAAAGAAACACGTGAAGGTGTTTTGAATACGGAATGTAATTCAAAAAGATCAGCACCCCGATTATATGAAACCACCAGGCAAGACGCTCAATCAGAACCAGACTTCCATCAGAAAGTCCCATAATCAAAGGTTGCAGAAACTGGCTCACGGCAAAGCTTCCCACTGCTGCATAATGTTCATGTCCCCTGCCCTGCAATATGCCATCGGCAGCGTTCATAAACAATATGGAGCACATCAGCAGGATTTCCGTGAAAAGGATGATGTTGGCATCCGACCGGGGCCATGAGGTAAGTTCACTGCTGCGAAAGCGCTTGATATTGATGACATTCCTTCTGATTAGGAAAACCACACAGGCCAGAATAACAGACAGGGCAAACAGTTCAAAAACGGATATCAACACCGGATACATCCTGCCGGTGAATGCCAGCACCCGGTGTGTACCAAAAATACCGTCTATGAGGATCTCCAGCATTTCGATGTTGATGACAATAAAGCCCACGTAAACAAACAAATGCAAAATGGCAGAAATCGGCCGGGTAGTCATTTTTGACTGACCGATGGCTACCCTGGCCATAAGCTTCCAGCGGCCCGGCATGTTGTCGTTGATCGTGGCAGGCTTTCCCAGGCGTATGTTTCTTGAAATGCGCCGTATGCTGCGGGCAAACAACCAGGAGGCGGCCAACAACAACAGACTGAATATCAGGTTGGCTATCATGGGTTCGTTTTAAGCGTTTTTGATATCCTTAACAGCTTGAACCAGGGCAGGCAACACCCTGGCAGCATCGCCCACTATTCCATACTGGGCAGCTTCAAAAATGGGCGCATCCTTGTCTGAATTGATGGCAACGATGTATTTTGAGGCACTGATTCCTGCCAGGTGCTGGGTAGCACCGGAAATACCTATGGCAATGTAAAGATTGGGTGCAATGATCTTTCCGGTTTGTCCGGTATGCTCATCATGGGGTCTCCAACCCTCGTCCGATACAGGCCGGGAACAGGCAGTGGCAGCACCAAGCAATTGCGCGAGTTCTTCGATTGGGCCCCAGTTCTCTGCTGATTTCATGCCGCGTCCGCCGGATACTACAATTTCGGCATCGGTAAGCAGCAACTTTCCGCCCTGCTTCTGAACCTCCAAAACCTGGGTGGCGGGCCGGGGTGCTTCCGCAGCAATTTCCTGAATAACGGCCTCTACGGGTTTTTCTGTGAGATCGAAAGAATTCTGGGCCAGGGTCAGAACCTTAACGGGTGTTTTCAGCATCAGGCGCGCCATGGCGTTGCCTGAAAATACACGTTTTTGAATAACAAAAGGATCAAGAGCAAGCGGAAGACTGTTTACCCCACTGGCAATGGCTGCTTTTAAGCGAACCGATACCCTGGGTGCAACTGCCTTGCCGGTATTGTTATTGGCAAGCAATACCACCGAAGCTCCCTGAGCGGAAGCCACTGAGGAAATGATTGCGGCCAATGTTCTGCTATCGAATACATTGCCCGGCATTTCGCTAACGCTCAGAATTTTGCCAATTCCGTATGTAGAAATTTTTTTTAGTTCAGATTCTTCAACCGAACCAACGGAAAGTGCTATGGCTTCGGTTTGCATCATAGCAGCCAGGGAGGCGGCGTAGGAAGCCAACTCGAAACTTACTTTTTTGAACCGGCCGTCCCAGTTCTCAGTATATACAAATATAGACATAGGTTATAGTTTTTCTGTTCTGAACTTAAATTACTTTGGCTTCATTTTGAAGCAGGGCCACCAGTTGGGCAGGATTGTCGGCATCAACAAACTTACATGCCGCCCTGGGAACCGGAGGTTCAAACATTTCAACGGCAGATAGCGGTTGTGCTTCAACCGGCTCTATTACCTGAATGGTTTTTGTGCGTGCCTGCATGATGCCCCTCATGGCAGCAATACGAGGCTCTTTGGCAATGCCTTTCTGAACGATTCCAACAAACGGCATGCTGGTGGTCACTTTCTCACGTCCGCCATCGATTTCGCGGAAAATTACCGGCTGTCCATTTTCAAAGCTTAAAGAAGAAATGGCTGAAACAGATGGAATGTCGAGTATCTCAGCGAGCATGGCACCCACATTGGAGCCGTTATAGTCTGATGACTCTATACCGCAAAGAATGATACGGCTGTCAGCCGCTTTTGCCGCTTCGGCAAGCTGCATGGCCACATGCCAGGCATCCAGGGGCTCTGCGTTTACCCTGAAAGCATTGTCTGCTCCAATGGCAAGTGCCTTACGGATGGTTGGTTCAGAAGCATTGGTTCCCACATGGGCCACGCTCACCGAGGTAATCCCTGAGCCCGGGTCTTCTTTAAGTTCCAGTGCGCGGGTAAGTGAGAGCTCATCCCATGGATTGATTACCCATTGAATGCCTGTTGTATCGAGGCTGGTGTTGTTGTTCGCAAATTTAACCCGTGTAGTGGTGTCGGGCACATTGCTTATACAAACAAGAATGTTCATTACAAATGGCTGTTTAGTGAATGGATGAATAGAGGCCGGAAAGCATATCTGTAAGCACGGATTTGGCCATAAATCATAAATCAGGGCACAAATATAGAAATAAAAAAAAATAAAACGGTCGTTTGGATTTCCTGACCATTTCCGGGGAAACGCAGGCCAAACGACCGTGAGCGCAGGATTTGCTCCTTGATTAAGAAGATAACGAACTACTGTGGGAGCGCCCATTTCGATGGCGAAGGTCAATGGAGATGATTT
>CAZFOI010000217.1:0-1106 GCA_964520605.1 uncultured Bacteroidales bacterium | reverse complement strand
CTTAATTATTTAGATTCTAAATTATCCTCAGAGGCTTTGTTCTTGCGTTTTGTCATGGCATCTTCCCTTTCCCTGATTTTGTCGAAGCACTCACCCTGACAGGTAAAACAGCTTTGGATCAGTGTTTCGCTGATACCCATGGTAGAGTATCCCCCGTCGTGAAAGAGGTTTTGCATGGTTACCTTGCGGGTCAGGTCAGAAAACATCACAATGCAATAGTCAGCGCATTCTTCTGAAGATGCATTGCCCAGGGGCGACATACACTCTGCATAGGCATAGAAGCTTTTAAAGCCCCCTACCCCGGTTCCGGCTGTGGTAATGGTTGGCGATTGTGAAATGGTGTTTACCCTTACCCTGCGCTTCACTCCGAAGTGGTAACCAAAGCTTCTGGCAATGGATTCCAGCATGGCCTTGGCCTGCGCCATATCAGAATAGGTAGAAAAGGTTCTCTGGGCTGCAATATAACTTAATGCCAATACACTGCCCCAGTCATTCATGGCATCCATCTTATAAGCCACACTCAAAACCTTGTGAAGCGAAATGGCCGAAACATCAAGGGTTTTGTTCAGGTAATTGTAGTCAAGGTCTGTATAATGGTATCCTTTGCGCACATTGGGCGACATACCAACAGAGTGCAAAACAAAATCAATCTTACCCCCGAGCACCTGCATGCTTTCCTGAAACAGGTTTTCCAATTCATCTACCTGGGTTACATCAGCCGGAATTACTTCGCTTCCTATGGCTTTGGCCAGCCTGAAAATATCTCCTTTTCTAAGGGCTATGGGTGCGTTGGTAAGTACGATTTTTGCCCCATGTTCATGGGCCTTTTCTGCTACCCTCCATGCGATGGAGTTTTCGTCAAGGGCGCCGAAAATAATGCCCCTTTTTCCTTCAAGTAGTTTAATTGACATGGTTTTTAATGTTTGTTTGAATTTTCTGAATTGGTTTGCATTACCAGCTCCCTGGCGGTGGAGATCATGGAAGCGGAAGGATTGGCGCCTCCCAGCATGATGGCCAGCTCGGTAATGCGATCGTCTCCCGAAATATCTCGAATCCGGGTAAGGGTCCTGCCTTTTTCTGCCACTTTGTAAACCAGCAAATGGCTG
>CAZFOI010000216.1:0-3845 GCA_964520605.1 uncultured Bacteroidales bacterium | reverse complement strand
TGCCTTTTTGCCCGATAATGACTTTTGACATTTCCATGCTGATAATGTCTACAAATGCGCTTTCCTTTTGAATTCTTTCGTTCAGCTCCTTAATATCCATGATGTATGATTTAAAACAGATGCAAAAATATCCATCTGAAGGCTATAATAATATTTTTGGCCGTTAAAAAATGTTAAGTTGCAGATATACAGCCAGGTATGAAATTATGGAAAAATAATTTGAAAAAATATTCAAAAAAACTTGCTTTCAATTAAAAAAACTGTTTACATTTGTGGTGTATTAGTAAAGTAGTACACTAAATCATTAACCCCATGGTAACCATTGAAAACATGTCGTTCGGTTACAGCCGCAAAAAAGTGCTGTTCAACCAACTCAGTCTCGAGCTGAAACCCGGGAATATTTACGGCCTGCTCGGAAAAAACGGGGCAGGAAAAACCACCTTGTTAAGAATCATTGCAGGGCTTGTTTTTCCTAAAACCGGTGTATGCCTGATAGACAACAAAGATAGTTCACTCAGGCTTCCTCAGACACTTCAGGACATCTATTTTCTGCCTGAAGAGTATCAGCTTCCTCCCATAAAGATATCAGTTTATGAAGCGCTGAATGCACCATTCTATGCGCGTTTCGATGCAGACAAGTTCAAATGGCTGCTGAGTGAATTTGAACTGAATGCTTCTGACAATCTGGGAAAACTTTCCTATGGACAAAAAAAGAAGTTTTTGCTTGCCTTTGGCCTTGCAACCAATGCCAGGCTGTTGCTTATGGATGAACCAACCAATGGTTTGGATATTCCATCAAAAAGCCAGTTCAGAAGGGTCATTGCAGCTTCTCTTTCCGAAGAACAGGTGCTGGTTATTTCTACCCACCAGGTGCGCGATCTGGAAAGCCTGATTGATCCGGTTATTGTGATTGACAACGGCAGGATTATTTTCAATCGCAGCCTGCAGGAAATTACACGCTGCCTGCAGTTTGGCACGGTTAAAGAAGGTTCTGCCGCCTTGTATTCGGAGGAAACCATGGGTGGCTTTGCAGCTATCCTGCCAAACACCACAGGTAAGGAGACACGTTTAGACCTTGAGCTCCTGTTTAATGGCGTGGTGAGCCACCCCAGAGAAATTAACCAAGTATTCGAAGAAATCGTAAACGCATAACCATGGAAACAAGTAATTTTTTTAATCTCAAGCGGCTCTATCTGTTGTTGCGTCGTCAGTTGATCTCCAACAGCAAAAGCCTGCTTATTGCTTTTGGTGGTGTTGCCGGCACCCTGCTGGTTATTTCATTGCTGGTTGCCTATTTTGAGCCTCAGGCCACTGCAGGCCTGATTACAGGCTATATTGTGGTACTGTTTATAGGCGGCTATATCTTTTCAAGCAATATCTTTAATGAACTCCACCAATATCAAAAAAGCTATGCATTTCTGACACTGCCTGTGTCTACCACAGAGCGACTGGCAGGAGCCTGGCTGCTCACAGGGATACTGTATCCTGTGGTTGCCGTGCTTTCCATTGGCCTGATAGTGTTTCTGGCCAATCTGATCATGCACCTGAATTTTGATCTGGCGCCTTTCAGAAGCATTTTCTCTGAGAATCATATTACTGCCTTAAAGGTGTATGTTGTAACCCAGAGTTTGTTCCTGCTTGGGGCAGCCTATTTCCGCAAGAACAATTTTTTGAAAACCCTGCTTGCCGTATTTGTTTTTCTGAGCATCATCAACATTTACTCAAGCCTGCTTGGCTGGGCGCTTTTTAACAACTTCTTTACCGATGGTATTGTTAGCGATGGACAGGTGATGGCTCCGGGCATGGAAAAACTGTTCACCAAACAAATACCGGCCGTTGCAAAATTTGCATTCTGGTATCTGACCATTCCGTTTTTCCTGATCAGCAGCTGGTTTGCCATAAAAGAAAGGGAGGTATAGTCATGGAATTCAATGAAAATCAAGCCATTTATCTTCAAATTGCAGACTATTTTTGCGAAAATATCCTGCAGAAGATCTGGCAGGAAGGGGAGAAGATCCCCTCCATCCGGGAAATAGCAGTAAAAGTAGAAGTAAACCCAAATACAGCCATGAGAACATTCAATTACCTGCAGGAGCAGGGCATCATTTTCAACAAAAGGGGCATCGGATATTTCGTATCTGACGATGGATTTGACAAAACCCTGAACCTGAAGCGCACCCAATTCATTGAGGAAGAGCTTCCCAGAATGTTTCGCATGATGGAATTGCTTAAGATCAATTTTGACGATCTTCAGCAACGCTACGAAGCCTTTGGCAACGAAGCCAGAAATTAATCAGATTTACAATTTTAAAAGATAGCATGCAATGAACACAACAAAACGCATCATATTGGGCCTGTTGCTGGTTTTTCTGGTCCTGATCACCATTTTGATGGTGGCCGTTAAGGTGCATGTCCGCGACATAGAATATGTTGAGGGCAGCGGAAACAAAGTAAGTGAAATGCGCCAGCTGGATTCGTTTACAGGAATTGAAGCTTCGGGCAATGTTGAGGTAACCCTGTTTCAGGAAGGCCGTCATGCCGTACAGATTACCACGGATGATAACCTGATAGGACTGGTAGTAACCGAAGTGAAAAACAACACACTGAAGATATATTACCAGCAATTTGGCAAGACCAGGGACAAGATTTACCTGGATGTTTACCTGGATGAATTGGAGTCCCTGAGTGTAAATGCAGGGGCCAGGTTAAAGTCTTCAGGTGTACTGAGTGGCATGAAACTGGATCATCAGGTTAATGCCGGGGCATTTTCTGAAATAGAGATCGATTACAGCCACCTGGACCTCAGGGTTACCAGTGGAGCCCATGCCACCCTGAGTGGACAGGCAGACATGGCTGTGATCAGCAGCAATGCCGGGGCCCAGATCAAGGCAGGGAGTCTGATGGTAAGAGAAGCCGATGTCAGGGGAAATTCGGGATCCATCACCAACCTTCACATCAGCGACAGATTTTCCGCCAGAATGTCTTCAGGTGCTCAGTTAAACTACACGGGAAACCCCTCCGAGAAAGACACATCAACTTCAAGCGGAGGTTCAGTTAACCAGAGATAGGGATCTGACAAACACACGAACACACGGGAACAGCCTGCAGCAATGCGGGCTGTTTTTTTGTTATTTTTTAGGTGCACTATTGTAATATAATTAATATTATGTTGCGTTGTAAATATCAAAGAAGCGGGACATCGATTATGGTGTCCCGCCCCTTTTACGTTATATATGGGTTCCGGATCTAGTTATCACCAAAGAACTTTTCATATATGGCCTGGATGGCCTGAAGTTTTTCCGGCTGGTTTGTACGCGCATATAATTGTACCAGTGACATAACAACTGTTTCGTAGTAAGGATCCGTCTCATCAATCATGCTGATGGCTTTTTCAAAGAAAGGCTGAGATTTGAGCCATATTTGCAAAAACTCCTGCTCATCTTTCTCATATTGCCTGAAATTCTGTGTTTTACGAAGATTCAGGTCTGCCAGTTCGAAAATACGGATGCCTTCATTAAAATAAAGAACGCCAAGGTTGTAAATGGCATCAAAATACTCTGCATTGAGCTCAATGGCCTGCATATAATACTTCTCTGCTTCCAGATAATACATGCGGCGATCGGCTGGCAGATACGTTGTATCCTGGGCCATACGGTCGAAATTGGCGCCCAGAGCGAAATAAAGGCTCGGGTTGGTGGGATCCAACTGAATGGCGTAACTCAGTATGTTTTTGGCATTTTCAACGGCACCTGTAAAAATGTAAATATTTGCTTCTGAGAATATCAGGTTCAAATCCCCAGTAAATACCAAACGGCCTGATTTTACCGTATTGAGATCATGAAGGG
>CAZFOI010000215.1:0-3876 GCA_964520605.1 uncultured Bacteroidales bacterium | reverse complement strand
CCTGTGATAACTACGAGCTTACCGGTAAAAGCATCCGTGCAAATTAAAGGGTCTGTGAGATTGTTTTTAATCATGGCAAAGACATTGGACCACTTATACTCACGGAAATACTGAAGTGTTTTCTTCCTCATAAGCGGGTTATCCAAATTTTCTGATAAGAAACCTACGGTACATTTTTCCAAAGCGGGGTATGTTGTTAAAAATATCTCCCCAGAGATCGTAATAATCTCTTTGCTCTTTTATTAAGCCATCTTCGCTAAGAATCAGCTTGGTTGCGCCGTACATCGGGGTGTTTGGATATTTCTTAAACATCATGGTCATTACCCAGTCGAACATAATGACATTCTCGTTTTGAGTGATGGCGAGAATCTCCATCTTGAGCTGTTTCGTTCGCTTGGTCAATCTGTTGCACATGGCAATGAAATTGTCAAGGCCTTCAATTCGCTGAATGGTGTCCTGAAACACAATATCCTTGTGATAATATGGAAATATATGCGACCAATCGGGCTTGCCTTCTCGATTGTAAGTTTTGGACCAAAGAACCTTGATTGTGTCGATGTTAAGTTCCATTCTTTCCCCTTCCTCAAAAACCGGCATGGATTCCTGCGTATTCATACGTCTAATAGTATTTGGGTTTGGATTTCATCAGTTTCGATTCGTTTAAAAGAAACAGGGTTTTTTCAAATGAGGGTGGTCCGAAAGTCATTGTGGGGTTGTTTGAGAAACCAAAGCCTTCCCTGGGAATCCCCAGCCAGTTTGTATCCAGTTTGCTGTTTTTATTTTCATCATGAAAAAACCTGAAAGAGTAACTTCCGGGCTTCAAATCCGATATAACAATTGTGCAGGCATTGTCTGTTATGCTTTTGGTAATACCGGCAATTTGTTCCTGCTTTTCGTTGCTTAGTTCAAAATGAATCTGCCCTGTATTGTTTCTCAGGCCACTGATTTCCAACGTTAATGTAAGTTGGGAAAAGCAGGGAAAAGAAAGCAGGCATAGGGCGGATAAAAAGAAGATTGTAGGTTTCATACCCTGAGAATCTTTTCCATTTTTTTCCCTTTTGCCAGTTCGTCAACCAGCTTATCAAGATACCTGACTTTTTTAGTCAGCGGGTTGTCAATTTCTTCTATTCTGTACCCACAGATAACGCCTTTTATTTGCTCAGAGGCCGGGTTTAATTTTGCTCTGTTGAAGAATGATTCAAAGCTTGCATTTTCATTGATAAGCTCCTGAAGAGCTGCTTCATTATAACCGGTAAGCCATTCAATAACCTGAAGCAGTTCCTCCTTTGTACGGCCCTTGCCTTCAACCTTGGCAATATAATGCGGGTATACCGAGGCAAAGGTCATTTTTGCCATTCGTTCGTTGTGCTCCGGAGTGGTTTTCATGGGTATGTAAGATTTAATCCTTTTCTAAGTTCTTCATCCAACTTTCTGGTTATAAAAACATTTCCAAAGACACCAATGCCAATGACTCTGGTTTCTTCCTCCCAGGTGATCTTTGATAAAGAAAAAACACCGTAATTGCTGGTCGAGACAAGGTTTTCAATGACAACATCGATCAATGCGCCTCCCACCACCATTCCAAGAGCCTTACCCAGCTGTTCCAAATCGCTGCCGACTTCAGATTTGCCATTTCCAATGGATTCCTGAATGGAAGAAACAACCCTCGACTTAATTGCTTCTTTATGACGGACATGATTTGGGTTTGTAAGTACCGCGATTAATACCAGAAATCCGGCAGCCAGCAATAGATGTATACGTTTCATGGAGTTGAACTGATTGAAATTATGCAAAAAATAACCATTACATAACAGGCATTACATATTACTAATGTAATATAAATGGATAATTAATCATAAAAGCAATTCATAATAATTCCTTCAAATACCTTCCGGTAACAGACTGGCTGCAATTGACAATATCCTCGGGTACTCCCTGAAACAAAACTTCACCGCCTTTCTTACCGCCTTCCGGACCCATATCTATGATCCAATCCGCGTATCTTATGATGTCAGGATTATGTTCTATTATAATAACCGTATTGTCCTTAGAAACCAGTGATTTCACTATTCTGTAAAAATTGGCAATATCTGACATATGAAGTCCTGTGGTCGGTTCGTCCATGATATATATATTGCCTTGGTTTTTCAGCTCTGTGGCAATCTTTAGTCGCTGAGACTCACCACCCGACAAAGTGCTCAGTGACTGACCCAGTTTCAGGTACCCCAGGCCTACATCCTGTAAAAGTTGCAGCAGTTTCCTGGTTTTTGCAGATTCAAAAAAGTCATGGGCTTGATTTACCGTCATGTCCAATACTTCTGCAATGCTCTTTTCCCTTAGTTTCAGTTCAAGAACCTCTGCGTGGTATCGTTTGCCTTCACATTCATCGCAAGTGGTTTTTACCGAATCCAAAAAGTGCAGCTCAAATGTAAGAACACCCTGTCCATTGCATTTTGGACATGCTCCTTTTGAGTTGAAGCTGAATAATGAAGCCTCAGAATGGGTTGCCCGGGCAAACTCTTTTCGAATAAGATCAAACGCGCCAATGAAGGTGGCCGCATTTGCCCTGGATGATTTTCCTATGGGCATCTGGTCAATCACAACGGATTCGGGGTGCTGTTTTGCAAAACATTCATGTATCAGGCTGCTCTTCCCACTCCCGGCCACACCCGTTATGCAGGTCAAAACGCCCCTGGGAATACTTGCGGATACGTTTTTTAGATTGTTGGCTGTGGCTCCCTTAATGGTATAAAATGAAGCAGCCGGCTTTCGTGTATAGACCGGTTTGGGTTTTTTGTGAAGGTATTCTCCGGTAATACTTTCCACTGAATTAATCCCTTCCGGTTCTCCGTTATAAACCACATTGCCACCGAGTTTGCCAGCTTTGGGCCCAAGATCTATAATCCATTCTGCCGCACGAATGATGTCCGGATCGTGTTCCACCACAAAAACAGAATTTCCTTTTTCTTTCAGCCTGAACAAAATCCTCATCAGGTTTTCCGTATCCCTGGGGTGCAGCCCGATAGACGGTTCATCAAGGACATACAGCATGTCAACCAGATTGCAGTCCATTTGTTTGGACATCTTAACACGCTGCGCTTCTCCGCCTGAAAGAGTCCCTACCGCCCTGTCTAAAGACAAATACCCAACTCCGATCTCAATTAGCTGCTGCAGCAGGAATTGCGCTTTTCGTAAAATGGGTTTAGAAATCTCATCATCAATTTCATCCAGGAATGATAGCACCTCGAACAATTCCAAAGAGCATATTTCGGCAATGGAAAGACCTTTAATTTTTACACTTTCTGCCCTTTGGTTGATGCGGGTGCCTTTGCATTGGCTGCAAACCTGGTAAACGAAATACTTTGTATAGGCATTTTTCTCTTCTTCAGCCGTCTCATCATCGGCTCTGCTGGCAACTGCCTTTTCGAGTTTTCGCGCAATTCCTTCAAAGTTTCGGTTGTAGCTCAGTTTTTCTCTGGAATCTTTTACTGGAAATGGTTCGGAATACAAAAGCAATTGCATCTCCTGTGCAGAGAAATCTGTTAATGGTTTGTCAACATCAACCACATGCAAACTTACCAGCTCATTCCAAAGAAATCCTCCTTTTTTGTAGTGCGGATGGTTAATGCCCCCCTGGCGGATCGACTTTTCTTTGTCCAGGAATAGTTCAAGATTTACTTTAATTTGCTTTCCCAACCCATTGCAATGCTGGCACATGCCTTCCGGATGGTTAAACGAAAAATAAAAGGAGGGTCCGATAAAGGGTTTTCCAATACGCGAAAAAAGCAATCTGAGGTAGGTGTTAATTTCTGTTGCCGTGCCCACCGTACTACGCAGGTTGTTCCCCATTCGCTTCTGGTCAATCACTATGGCCGT